>CAYFHZ010000146.1:0-6926 GCA_964342535.1 uncultured Bacteriovoracaceae bacterium
ATATTTCTGTTCTTAAAATTGTAACTACAGCTAAGTCATATTTTATGATATCTGTCTCTACGTTAAATACAAAAAGACTACACTCACTTGTAAGTAAGGGGAAATAAACATGAAAGTATTAATTTTATTTGGTTATGGAATATTTTTTTCAATTAGTTCATATGCAGGACTAAGTGCTGATTGTATGGAATATGCAAAAAAAGCTATCTCATGTTATGAAAAAGGTTACTTAGCAGATAGCTATGATGAAACAGGTGAAGAATGTGGTAAAGGGTATGATGACAGTGAAGAAGGGGTTTTTTGGTTTACAAGTAGCTCAATAAACTCAAGTATCATAGCTAAAAAACTAAGCTCAAGAGCATACGATTATTTAGGTGGAAACGCTATTGAAACGAAATGTGATGTTACATTCATAAACGTAAGCAGTAATAAGTGTAGCTTTGAAATGTCTGTAGATCTTGGTACAGAAGATGGAAATGTAGATATTTCTAACTTTAAATGTATTTAACTAAATAAACTGTGAGCATCTGACTATGCTCAAACTTAGTTATAGTATATCATTAAACCTCAATATAATTCTTCGTGTAAACTTGATATGCTAAACCCAACCCTGGGAGCTTAAGAACAAGAAGATACAGTGCCGTACCGATTTTAACTATAAAATTTCTTAATTTATTTTGGAACAATTTCCCTAACCACCTTACTTTTAGCATGTTTACTTTTCACTAAGTTGATAAATAAATTTTTTTTATAAATTGAAAGCTTTAGTTGAGATGCTATTGAAATAGCTAAGTGGGGGGAAACTCCTGTATTTGTGTTAAGTCTATGTATTTACTTAATTTGGTCTTTGGGTATTATACTTTGCCGAAATTCACAGAACAGTTATGACTTCAAAACCTTGTCTTCGTTTTGTTTTATGCTTATTTCTTACAGCACAAGTTTTCACCATCTTTAACTTAGGAGATACAAATGCCAGGAACGAAAATTCAATTTTTTATTTTTTTGTTTTCACTTATATTTATAAGTTGCAATAATACAGGGGGAGATAATACTAATAGTGATCCCAATAATGGAGTGATTGAACCAATTGTTGAAAAAAAAGAGATTCTTTCAAATAAGTCATTTTATAAATTAGAGTTATTTAAAAGTATCTATGAGTCTGGCTCAACTCAAGTGTTATTTGGTCACTTTGCCGTCAAAGTTCCTGATGATCAATATAAAATGAATTATAAATTAGTTCGTATCGAGATAAACAATAATCAAAGCTTTCAAAAAGTAATGAGTGATCAAGTCTATAAGGAAAGCTCGTTTATTTTTGCTAATGAAAAGCCAATTGATCTTTTTATAAGCAAAGTCGGTGATGTTTATGTATTAACAAGGGAGCGTGTTTACAGATTCAGCTTGAATGGTGAGATAGATTCATCTTTTGGAACTGAGGGACATATTGATCTAGACTTTGAAAATAATGGCTTTGAGAATTATTTTGTGGCAAGCAAATTATTAATAAACTCTAAAGATGAACTACATATTCTAGGTGAGCAAGTTAAACGTAGAAATCAAGTTTTTGATAGGTTTTATGCAATTTATACTTTTGACTTACTAGGTGCTAAAGTTGAGACATTTGCAGCGAGTGGACATTATGTTCAAAAAAGGTGGTCCAGACAAAATCTCTATCAGGTATCATTGTTATCAAATGATGAAATTGTTTACTCTGGACGATTTCAAAGATTAACCTGGGGTGGGAGCGATAGTTTTTATCATGGCACTATCTGTAAATTAGATACCGACGGAAATTATTCAAGAAATTTTTCTAGTGATAATGGATTTAAGGACTTTCATCCTTTTGTTCCTCTTGAAAATGGTTTACTCATCTCTGATACAAATGTCTTAGGAGTTGTTGGAATAAATGATAAAACTAAAGATAAATTAGATCTTTACCTTCTTGATGATACTCAAGTAAGAAAAGAGGGTGCAGATTACAGTATATCCCTAGAGGAAATAGGAGAAAACCAACAGGCCAGAATTGTGGCGGACGAAATTATTATATCCTCTGTTAAGGAAAATAATCTTATTCTTATGACCTCATCAATTAGAGAGTTAGATTTTAAAGAACTTAAAGTACCCCTTAAAGGGACAATAAAAGATCATTTTGTGTTTGCAGGAAAAGAAGGAATGAAGGTTTTAAGTATTGTTAGCTTAAAACCAGAAACTGATTTAGAAGAATATAAATTATATTACAAAGAGTTGTAAAAACCTCCTACAAAAATATCATTGTATGTCAGTGAGCCCATGAAACTTACTGACATTTATACTTCGGAAATCTCATAACCTAAAATCATGAAAGATATAAGTGGTAATTACATAAAATTTTTAAAGTTGTTGGACATGACATCAATCACTTTTTTTTGTAAGAATGGAATATAGGCCCTCTTAAAGTAACTCAAATATACTGGCATGATCATTTTTTTCTTATATTTTTTTATGATGACAGTATTATTTTTCTTAAGTAAATACTTAGAAACGATAGCTTGACCCATTCCAATTCCAACAGCATCAATAATGCTATAGATTTCATCAAAGTAATTTCTCTTAATATTAAGTTCGATATTTTGATAGGTGAAAAAATCATTTGTCGTATTATCAAAGCGATCATGATCTAGAAAATAATTAGTCTTATTTAATTTTGTAGGAGGTATTATATGGACATTTTCCTCATGGCCAATGATCTTAGATACAATACCTTCTCGCTTTATTTTAGAATTAGTTATTATAAAATTAGATTCTCCTGATATAAGTGAATCTTCTAACTCTCTGACCTCTTTTGTAAGAAAATTGATTTTGATCCCTGGGTATTCTGAAACGAGAGAGGTTATGAGGTAAGTGAGTATGGAAGTACACTAATCGACGTCGTAAAAATTAGTTCCGGAACTGTCCTAAAAAGGACTTGGGCCATGGCCTCCTTAACCAAAATTAAAAGGAGGATTGAAATGATCACAATTACAAAAAAAGGGCAATTTGATTTGCCAAAAAGGTTTATTTGCGTTGCTCTAACAATGTTCGTAACGTGGCAAGCTCTTGCTGCTACAAGAAATTTAAGAGGACTTAAGACGTTAAGTTTGAATGATGCTGAAGATTTGGCGAGTACTATAGACTCAAGAATTCCAATCGAAGTAAATGAGAGTGTCTTGAAGTGGCTGAATTACTTTATAGGGGACCCTAGAGGTAGAGCCTATATGACTCATTCAATTCAAAGAATGCGTTCTTATGAAAAGTTTCTGCTAGAAAAGCTTAAGCAAGAGAATATGCCTATTGACTTACTTGCGGTTCCACTTATGGAGTCGGGATACAGTAATACAATAGTCTCTTCTGCAAAAGCTGCTGGTATTTGGCAATTCATCCCTGGGACAGCAAGAAAGTATGGCCTTAAAGTTAATGATAATATTGATGAGAGGTTTAATGTGGACAAACTTACTAATGCTGCGATCGCTTATTATTCTCATTTGATGAATGTTGAGTTTTTCGAAAAAGATTGGAGACTTGCTTTACTTGCTTATAACACAGGGGATAGTAGACTTATTAAGGCCATGAAAAAGAAAGGAACTAAAGATCCTTGGGCATTTAATAATTTAGGAGATAAAGAATATCTTGCTAAGATCATTGCAGGTATTATTTTACTCAAAAACCCAGACAGCAGATTTTTTAAAACAATAGAATGATGATCATCAGTTCCAGAAGTGTACTTAAGTATTCTCCTGGAACTGATTTTATGTGTTTTAAAAAATTATCCTTATTCGGGATTCACAAAGAGCGAGCTTTACTTTTGGGTTAACAATTTAGGCACGTAATCGCATATTGTTTTTATGATTTTTTTTTGTAATTCTGAATAGTATGGGTTGTCAAAGTAAACGAGGTAAACTGAAACCTTTAATACCTTCTTGGGGTTTAGTATCTCAATATTCTTATTATTTTTTATAATATGTCTCGGAACAACTGCTTTTCCTAGATCAAGTATGACTCCATCAATCAGTCCGTAAACATCATCTAGGTATCTTTTTTGGATAGAATTATGATTCTTCTTCGGTAAAAGTTTGAAATATGCGTCTGTTGTGAAGTCTCTTTCATCATGATCTAGGTATATATCGTTTTTCAATTTTGTATTTTTGTTTTGAACGAGGACATTTTCTTCGTAACCTAAAAAATGATATTTAAAATTATGCTTAGTACTAATCTTGTTAGTAATTATAAAATCAACTTGTGAACTTTTAAGTACGTCGTAGAGCTGATCTAGTTCCAAAGTTTGGGCAGTAATACTTACTTTGGGATTATTACTTAGTATAGAAGATATTGATGGAATGATTAAAGACCTCATTACAGATGAGAAGCCAGCAATTCTTATAACGCCTTTTAATTCATGATCTGATTTAAATTCATTCAGGAAGTTTGACTCAAGGCCAATAAGCTTTTCGCAATGACGAACAAGTTTAAGTCCAGTTTCATTAATAATAATGCCTTTTTTGCTACGAATGACCAGAGTTGTTTCAAGTTCGTTTTCAAGATTTGCTATTCTTTGAGAAAAAGCAGACTGAGTAATCCCAAGCTTTTGGGCGGCAGTTGTAAAATTGTGAGTTTTAGATAGCTCGTAAAATGCTTGTAGGTTTGTATTGCTTAAAAACATATACATAAGTTATATCGATCACAGTATTAATAATATTAATTTTACTTATGTTTGTAAAATCTACATACTCACCTCAAGACTACAGAGGAGGTCATATGAAGTTTTTAATTTTATTATTATGGTCATCATTAAGCTTTGCCAGTTCGAGCTGTCACGAAGTGTGTGAGGTACACTCTTTACCCTATGATCATTGCGTTGAATTACATTGTCCAAAGATCATACCACAAGATTGGGGTATTACTTGTTATGCTGATGAGGCAAAATTATTTCAACTCAATATTGATGTTATAGAAAAGCGACAAACAGCACGCCATTATACTTCACAGTATAAAGTTAGAGGAGAGACTTTAAGTGGACCACGTATGACAGGTTATGAATTTGAAGAGGTTATGATGGAGAGTTTGATTACTACAAGAACTCATACTGGATCTAAATTTGGTCTTTATATTAAGAATTATGGTTCTATTAATTTGTCATTGGTCGATTTTAGTCACGATCCTGAATATTTTCCAGTGGGGTTCTATGGGAGCTTAAAATTAATAAATCAACAAAAAGAAATACCATTAAGTTGTATCAAAAAATATAACTTAAATGTCATAGTGAACTAATCTTATTTAGAAGATAAACTTAAAATTTTTCAAAAAAAACAAAAAAGCCTAGGGTAAACTTAGGCTTTTTAATTTATTATATAAAGTTAATTTTTATAGTATAGATTTGAATTTTACAGCACATAAGCGTGGTTGGTAGATGCCATGTATATGGACTAATACGAATAGATAAGAGTACTGGGAGTATTTTCTAGTCGTTTAACACTTAAGTTTACCTAAATCAACAGAAATAAAATACTCATTGTTTATAAATCTAATAATTTTTACCGATAAAAAAACTATGTTAAGAGAATTTTTACTATCTATTAATTTACTTATGTTTTTTGGTTTACTGATATTTTCTCATCCAGGACAAGCGATAACTTCTTTTGAGTTAGAAAATAAATCTTTGGTAAGCTTTAAAGTTCTCCCAAATTGGCATAGTAAAAGTGAAATGTTTGGGGTTCCTTTGATGTTGCTAGGACCTAAAAGTGGAAAGGTAAGAAGACCAGTTTTAACTTTAGTGAATACAGGAGTAGAACAAAAATTATTTTCTAAATTTACTAGTGAAGATGGTGAAGCAGCTTATATTAAAGGAAGAAAAAGGTGGCTTTCTCGATATGATGGTCTTTTCATTAAGAGCCTAGGTTACGATAAGATTATTGATAGAGGAATGGAATTTCATATTTTTGGATACACATATAAACTTGGAACTGAGGATTTAATTGAAAGAAGTTACTATGTAGTTTGCGAACAAGAGTTATATCACCTTAAAACATTATTTCATGCTAAGACCCCAAATACCCTTATTAATGAACTAGAAAAGACCTTAAATAGTTTTAATTGCCAAGGGGAACAGAAATGAAATTACTTATTCTTCTGTTTGTAACCTTAGCTTTTTGTCAGTTTACTCTTGCAAGTGACAAGGAGTATGAAGAGGAAATAAAGAACTTAGAAAGATACTGTAATGAAGTATCATTTGTGAATTTTCAACAGGTAAAAGCAGATGATGGTGAGGTATTTTTACATCGAATTATCACTGTAAAAGATGAAAATAATGAGACGTTTGAAATTCCATGTTCTGTTTTTGGTTATAAACCTAAAAAAATGGATGATGAGCTTTTAACTTACTTAGAAAATATTGATCTCAATGTTAATGCAAATTGTCGTACACAAAAAGATCAAATGTCTTTAGCAGCAATACTTAATATGCAAAATGAGATCGACCCTATCAGAGAAAGATTAGGTTGCGAAGAATCTGAGAAGACCACAGCGTTAAAATGTGCTGGAGAGTTTTTATGTGGATTATCTAATGTGTCAGGTTCTCTCATTGGAATTCCTAGTTTTATTGAAACGAAATTAAAATCGGCACTTAGTTTAAAAAATGAACAATGCTCACTTAAAAATACAGCGAAAGATATCGGTAGTTGTTTTAGAGATCTAATATGGGGAATTTTCAAATCTGTAAAAGATTTATGGAACTTTGGGGTAACCGCTTTAAAGTGGATAAAAAAGAAAACTTGGGACTCTTGGTTTGGAGATGAATCTGTAGATGAGAATGAAAACCAAACTAGTGAAGCAGCACTTATGGCAGGTAACCAGTCTGATGAAGACTTAGAGAATTATGATAGAAACTTTGGCGATTGGTTGAAAAATATATATAA
>CAYFHZ010000147.1:0-6924 GCA_964342535.1 uncultured Bacteriovoracaceae bacterium
CATAAAATTCAATGTTTCTGATAATCAAACATGGAATAAAATAGCTGGAAAAATAATTCCATTTTCTGCCATGGCATTTCAAGAAATATCTGTTGCTCACTTTGGTAGTTTGAAGCAGAATATTGATTATTCTAATTCTATTTTTGCTTATCTGTTATATGTAGGACATGAAGATGAGAGGTTAGCAGCATCATATCCAGAAATGCTTGAGAGTTTAAGTTTACAAGATTATATTAACGACCCAAAATTAAAGAAAAAAATAGATGAATACGTTTTGAGTGATAATATCAAAATCTCTTATATGAACGAGTAAATGGAGAGTCTGAACTTCCTTTCGATTTATCTGACCTTAATCGAGGTATGCAGTATGTATCTCAAGTGAGTGATTGGCTTTTAACTAGAAAAAAGAATACGGTTTTATATGACGAATTGATCGTAAAATCGATTAAATTAGTTAAAGATCCACTTTTGGCCATCGCTGGAATAAGTTTTTTATTTTGGCAAGATGTTGCTGAAATTCCTTCACGTAATAAAACATCCGTTCTTGCTTCTAAAATGAGGCCACTGCTAGATTCTTCAGCTAAAGATATTCATGGAATTACTTATCATTTCTGGGGATACTTTGCCCGAACAATTTTAGGTTATCCCGGCATCTTACTTTATAGCGCTAGTTTAGTGCATGAAGGTCTATATTATGAGGACTGGCAAGATCATGAAGCTGATCGCTTGGGAATACTTGCTGGTTTGAAAGTTTTAGATTTTTATAAAGAAAATAAAACTTGTCCTAAGGGATATTAAATAGTCAACGGCATGAGCTAATAGATATTCTATCATGTGGTTTAAAAATTAGGACAATGCCCATGAGCTAGATTTTCTCTGACCATTCTTACTTGATTAACTTTACATTTTTCAATTTTTCTTTGAAGTTTCTCATAGTTTTCGGTACCGAGAATATTTTTTAACTTTTGGTGATATTTACTTCTAATCTTCATTCGATTTAGATCTTGTTGGTAGGTGGTGTTAAAGAAAAATTCATTATCTCCAACTTTGGCCTTTTCTTGAATGATCTCCCACTCTTTGTCGAGTTCTTTTTTAAGTTTATCTTTTAGTATTAAATATTCTTTTTGGAGCTGATCACTATTATTTTCAAAGTTATTTTTAAAAAAGAAATCAATAGATTCATTCCACGCATTAAGAGATTCTTCATGTTTTAGGTTTTGATCATATTCATCAATTTCATTCATTTCTATATCATTTTGTTCTTTAATTTCTTTTGGTGAATTATTATGAGTTTCACTTGTGCGTTCTTTTTGCTGAGGGGTGTTTTTTATACTCTTTACTATATTTACTGTTGTTTTGGAGTCTGAGATTTGGTTGGTAGGTGTTACGGAATACCTCCCTAGGATAAATCCAAAACTAGGAAGTAGAATTAATAAAATGATATTAAGCTTAGAGTATTGCATGAAGTTATTATTCTATATTCAGAGATTGAAGTAAAATAGTAATCTAGCCATATTCTCATGGTTGTCTTAAACTTTTAAGTGACGAGATTGTGTATCGAGGATAAATAATGCCATTAATATTGAATTGATAATTTTATTCTTTTATTTGGTCATAGAAAGGATAATTACAAATGAAATCGCTAAGTAGTAGTTTAAAGTTTTTAGAAGAAGTTGATAAACTTAAGGATACTTATCGAAAGTGCCTTACGATGTCTGGAAGTCGGGAAGAAAATACTGCTGAACATAGTTTTTCTCTTATTATGGCTGTGGTTCTATTTGAAAAACGCGCTAATCATAATATTGATATTTTAAAAACTATGAAAATGGCACTTTTTCATGATGTGGTTGAAGTATATTCAGGAGATACCTTTCATTATGATAAGGAAAAAACTGACAAGTTTTCAGAAGAGTTTGAGTCACTCAAAAAAATCTTATCCCATTTAGATGATGATGAATTAGTAAGTGAAATCACATCTTTATGGAATGAATTTGAAGAAGGTGATTCTCCTGAAGCTCTTTTTCTTAGAGGACTAGATCGATTTCTTCCTATGTATCATAATTATAGAACAAAAGGTCACTCTTGGATTAAATACGGAATAACTAAGGAGCAAGCATTAGAAAAAAACTCCCATATTGAAAATGCTTCTAGTGAAATATGGGAATATACTAAAGAGATGCTTAAAGATTCAAAAATGAAGGGCTGGATAAACTAATAAGTTCCTTGTCTCTAATATGCCGGCAATATATATTAAGAATTGCCGACATAACGATTATATAAAATAATTTTGGGCATCTATAAATCTGTTTTTCTAATTTAAGTATCAACTGACTTTAGTTACTCATATATTTCAGGGCATTTATTATTTTTCACAAGAGGCTTAAAACTTAACTTACAAAGCTCAGCAGCTCCTTTGTAATTGCTTTGAGGTTTAATAAAACTTCTTCCTAAATCAATAATCTTCTCTCCATTTTCAGTCAACAGAAGACCTTTTAAATGAACACCAATTTGATCACCTGGGTAGAATCTATAAGTGCAATAGCAAGAGTCAAATACAATCTTGCTATCACCGTAGATCGTTGTTGATAATAATAGTACTGTGGTTAAAATAATTTTCTTCATCTTGTTTCTCCTTCTTAATTATAAGTATTGAATTTTTCCTCGATAGCTTCCATCTTTTGAACTATCGAAATGATCTTGATTTTCTACACATTCGGCAGAGAAAGTAGTTTTTGTTTCATGTTCAATCGTTTTAACAACTTTATTAACCCATTCAATACATTTCTCCTTTGATGCTAAGGTCATTTCTAGTCTTCCCGATGTTTCTACGACTATGTCATATAGAGTGTTTCCTATAGAGAGAGGTTTCATTTTGACTAACGGTTTTATGATAGAGATTTTTTCTACTGCCATAGCATTCAAAGTTATAAATAGAGTTGTTAAAAATAATAGTTTTTTCATTTTTTCTCCGTTTGTTGTTACTATTTGCAATCAAGCTATCATAAAAGTTAATTAAACAGAGAAAAGATACGGAGAACTTCCTCTAAAATGTTTATAGGGCCATAAACATATAGTTTTTACATGTACTTCTAGCTATGAAAGAGGGGGAACAGAGTTAAATAAAGAGTTAATTTTGATAGTAAAAATAAAGATAAGCACCTAGTTCACAGTAGATTCTTTCACTATGATCTTTTGCTTCTTTGCTACAGTAAATAAAGGCTTTCATTTTGTCTTTGAATTTTTTAGCGACTTCAACTCCCCAGTAGCAGGCCTTTAAGTTTTCAGTTCTTACATTTTTCCAGCAAGCAGTATCAGAGGTCATTGCTGTATCGTCATAGCTTATCTCTAGTTGAAAGTTTTTTTCATTTTCAGATATAATACGTAAATCTTCATTTGAAAGACAGTCTTGGTCTTTTCGTTCAAACCATTGTAGAAATTGATCCCATTTGCTAGTACTGATTTGAGGTTCGAAATTTTTAATTGTATTTGAGATATCGATAGCTTTGTCAAAATGAGTGCCCTCTGATCTTAACAGTTCTTTAAAGACCAAAAAATATATATCAGTTCTTTCCTCAAAATATTTTTTCCAGTGGTTATCATGAAGATGAATTGCCCAACGATAAGTATAAGCATCAACAAGGCTGCCCCTATGGTCGAACATACTTTCTCTGTCTTTATGAACATAAATGAGATTTTCATTTAATGTGTTTTTTAGTCGGCACATATTAAGATTGTACTGCTTTTGAACTTTCTGCCCCTTAGGGTTTGCTCTTAAATAATACAGAATTTTTTTACCATAAAAAATAAAATTATCATGAACAAAGCCTCCGCCTCCTCCTTCTTGTCCTCCACTTCCAGCTAGAGTTAAAGAGCAAATTGAAAAGTGTAGAATTAGTAGAAGGTATTTCATTACTTTTTTTCCTTATTGATATTTGTTGTTACATCATTGGCAGGAAAAAATGAAATTTGTAGCTGGTAAACGGCATCAAACTTATCAACTTCTTGTGACATTTCGCAGCACAATTCTCTACGAAAATCTTTTATTCTGTTCATTATTTTAGGTATTTGAGATTTGTTAATTCCGATAGTCATTGAAGTGTGATTTCTAAGGTCAATAGGAACTTCTTCAAGCGCCACTAAAGATTGCTCTAAAATGTCTTTTTGCATTTTTTTTCCAGAAAGTTTAGTTTGTCCATTAATTATGTTTGAAAACGATATGCCAGTAACCTTAAGAATTCCATATTCATTTTTAAGAGCATTGAGTTGAATTAGGTCAGAAAGTATTTCTTTAGATTCATTCAAGGATATTTTTAGATATTTGTTTATCTCTTCTTTTGTTCCTGTAAAATAATGTAGTTTGAACAATTCTAAGACTGCATAATGCTTCCAACTCATTTCGATATTTTTAGTATGTTTTTTGTATTCAGGGATGAGGCCTTTGTAAAAAAGGCGTTCTTTTAAATCTGATATTTGTGTTTTCCAATAAGTATTGTCTTTTGGGTTGTGGATAATTTTATCTATAATTTTTTCATAAAAAGTAGGTTTGATAGTGGTTTTATTATTCAAAATCAAGGATAGGTATGATGGGCTAAGTTCTAGATCACGGGCAAATGCTCGCAGTGAATAAGATCTATTTTTCTGTCGTTTTCTATCAAATTCAGATTCGATTAGATTAACCAGTTCATTATTCATTTTGTGTATCCATTATTAAGTAAGTGTTTTGGATATTACCACGATGACACAGCGCCCAAAAGAGAATTCTTTTACTGTTGTAGTTGTTACATGTAATTGTAGCTAGTTTGTTATTAAAGACTTCTTAAAGTAATGATATGTGGTCATTCACACTTTGGAACCTTTGATTTTTCTAATTTGAAAAGAAAAAAATACTAGAAAAAACTTTAATCTATAGTTAATTTCATAGAAATGGTGGCTCGGGCGAGACTGCAAAAAGCAAATAGCTTTTTGGATCAACTGTGCACTAAATACTGGAACTCGCACAGAATTACTACCGGCGGATTTTGAAATATCAGCAGCTACAATTTGAAAAGCTCTCTAGTAATTTCAGTGTGTTGTGAAAAATGTATTAATCTAGGATTGAGAACCTCAATTATTTAGTCTAGAATTATGTTATGAATGATTCAAAGAACTCATTACTTGAAATAATCAATGTCCTTAATGCTAAGATGGTGGATTATATCATTGCTGGTGGTGTTGCTGTTGTTCTACAGGGAGTAGAAAGACTTACTATGGATTTGGATGCGGCAGTATCCTTAGAGAAGGAAAATGTTGAGAGATTTCTTAAAGCTATGAAAGAATTAAAGCTTGAGCCTAGACTTCCTATTCCAGCTGAATCTCTTTTAGACTCTGAGAAAATTCGGATCATGTGTGAAGAGAAGAATGCATTGGTTTTTACTTTTATTGACCCAAAAATTCCAATTAGACAAGTTGACTTTTTTCTATCAAGAGAATTAAGTTACGAGTCTTTAAAAAATGATTATGAAGAAATGGATTTTGATGGTCAAAAATTAAAAGTTCTTACAAAAGAAAAATTGGTAGAACTTAAACTGAGAGTTAACCCGATGAGGGATAAAGATCTGTCAGATATTAAAGAACTTCAAAAGAGGATTCTAAATGACGAAAAAAAATACTAAAGAAGAAGAGCTTGAAGAGTTTCGTAAATCTATCGAAAATATTAATGAAAAAGAGTTTGATGGACATTCAAACTTTGAAAGCCTGTCCGTCAGAGAAAAGCTTACTTGGCTTTCTGAATTGAATTGTTTTAAATACATTATAAAAAAATAAACTTTTACTCTATGTTTTTTTGAAAAGTAATATTTCTGAGTATTTTGAGTATTTTTTGACTTGTTGGGTTATTATGTTTTTCGGGACGATAAACTAAACATACTTCATCTTTAAACTTAGGTGAATTAGGGAGAACTTTTAAGCTTTTATATCGTGATGCAATTGTCGTTGGTAAGACACCATGGCCAAGACCAAGTGAAGTCATTTTAGCGACTAGTTCAAGGTTCCCTGAATTGATTTCTTCTGAGAAGTTTTTCTTCTTTCCAATTTTCTTGAGAATATGCTGTGACTGCGCAAGATTTTTATCATAGAGCAAGTTATCTGGAGCCCCTTTGCAATGAAATATTGTTACAATATCTTCATTAAGGTTTTTTATGGCTAGATCGGGATGTTTTATTGGGTTTACAACAATTCCAAAGTCAGCCTCCCGGTTGATGACCTTTTCAGTCATTTCTCTAGAAAGACCATGCTCAAACTTTATGTCCAG
The DNA here is from genome assembly GCA_964342535.1 of uncultured Bacteriovoracaceae bacterium. Lineage (GTDB taxonomy): Bacteria > Bdellovibrionota > Bacteriovoracia > Bacteriovoracales > Bacteriovoracaceae. The sequence goes on from CAYFHZ010000147.1 coordinate 6,290, forward strand.
CGCGGGGAAATTTTTTTGTAAAGGTGATAGGAAATATTCTACAGCATAAAGTGCGACCGAAGGATGGATGGCAAAAGTGTAGCTTCCTTGCATCAGGCCAGAGTCAGGATTCGCAAGATTTTGCGCCAGCTCCCATTCATAAAGAAGCCTTCGAGAGTGAATTTTGAATTCTTCGCCGAGTTTAGTTAATTGAATACCACTTTTCAGTCGAATTAAAAGTGCGCCACCAAGCTTATTTTCTAGCCTCTTAATAAGCGTAACTTAAAGCAGGTTGAGAAATACCAATAATTTCAGAGCTCTTGTAATATTATGAGTTTCTGAAACCGTAATAAAGTATTTAATACCATCCATGATTACAGACATAATTAATCTTTATCATAGAAATTAAATATATTCATTTTATTTATGAATTTTATTTATATATTTATAGGTTATCTAAATGTAACTTCGTTGCATTTAGCTAGGAAGAGATAATTTTTGGAGGAAGATTAAAATGAAAAATTTATTTTTAGCATTAAGTATTTTAAGCCTTTCGATTGCAGTCAAGGGACAAGAAGTAAATTCTGAATTTCATGGTGGAACAATAAAGTGCCTACAAGAGCAACTTTATATCGATTCATTTAGAGATATGGAAA
>CAYFHZ010000148.1:0-6884 GCA_964342535.1 uncultured Bacteriovoracaceae bacterium
TTAACTATTACTCAAAGCTTCCACTTGCTATGCGATCAGAAGTGAATGGAAAACTTCAGTTGGGAGAAAAAAATAAATCTTTCTACTTTAAAACAATACTCTCTTTAAGTGATACTTATGTATACTCTCAATATTACCCTGACTCTTATATTAATTTGAATTGGCAAAACAATATAATAACAGCTGATGTAGACCTTTTTAGAAAATCTGTTTGGACAAAACTACAAATTGACTATACAGGCAAGACAAATTCCAAGTTGGCACTTGGGATTGATGTACAAGATGTAAAATCTTTTCTAGGAATATTTACGACTACAAATGTATTAAATATTGATCTTGTTGGAGAGGTTGATTATCTTATCGATATTGAGTTTGATGCTGGTCAAAAATTAGTCTATAACCTTAACTCAAATTTAAAGAGACTAGTTCTTAAGAAAGGTGTGATAGACGTTAATTATACAAATTCAAAAAGTGAAGTAATCGTCAATGATGGACTGGTCAATTTTTGGAAGATGAATGCAAGAGGTAAAGGTTTTTATCTTATCAGTTCCGGCGCCGGTAATCTATTAGAAAATTATGATTCAGAAACATTTCTCAAAATAGATGCAACTATACTTGAAATTTTTAACGATATAATTCAAAGTTCAAATGGAAACATTAGGGGCAAAATTATTTACAGCTTAAAAAGTAATGAGCCAATTTATAATGCTTATATTACATCTAATAATTTAGCTGTTTCATCAAAATTACTGCCTACTTCGATCACCAATGCAGATATGTTAATTTCTGTTAAAGATAAAAAAATTAATGTAGAAAGGTTTAATGCCTCTCTTGCAAGTGGATCCATGAGATTAGATGGTGTCGTTGATTTACAAAATGTAATACCGAGTCTAGATATTAATTATAAATTTAAAGATGCAGGGATTGTCTTATTAAAAAAATCTACACTGAATTTTTCAGCAGATGGAAAAATTATTGGAAAACAATTTCCTTATGTGATTGCCGGTGATGTTAAAATTGAAAAGTTTAACATTATTAATGAATTAACAGAGTTTGGACTTGGAGGTGGTGGGTTTCAAGAGAAAGAAATCGATTTTCTTCCTGGTGCAAGGCTTCGAGCAAAAGATCAGATATTTAATTTTAATGTAAATGTAGTCACAAATGAACCTGTATTTATTAGAAACTCCATTGCAGATATTGGACTTGTCGGAAGCATTCAACTATTAGGGGGAGAAAAAGATCCACGAGTTAATGGACTTATTCAACTTGCACCAAGAAATAATAAAGTTACTTTTAAAAATAATGAATTCATTTTTTCAAAAGGAGAAATTAGCTTTTCTGAGGATGAAAGTATAAAAAATCCAAGTATTGATTTTAATTCAAATGCCCAAATAAATGATTATAAAATCAATGTTGCAGTCGTAGGGCCAGTTAAGAATTTCAATTTGAACCTCTCAAGTGAACCAGCACTAGAGCAAACAGATATTCTGTCTTTGATTGCATTTGGATATACCGAAGATTTATCTAATAACTTATCAGACTCAGAAAAAGAATCGATGACACGTGCAGGAGTTGGATCAATAATTTTTGACAGCTTTAAAATTAATGAAACCTTAAAAAATGAGTTTGGAGTTCAAGTTAATTTAGGTACAGAAATTTCGCAAGATGAAACAAGTTATTTAGCAGGGCGGAGTTCCGAAGGTAGTTCCTCTGTAGGGAGAGTTAGATCTGCGACTACATTCGAGGTAAAGAAAAAATTGGATGATAACGTTTCTATGGCGGTGAGGAGTACTGTTGGAACAAGTACAACCCAAAAACAGGCCATTAATTTAAACTATGACATTAGTAACAAGTTATCAGTTGAAGGAGTATATGAATCAAAAAGTACAGATGACCAAGAATCAATAAATAATGATACATCATTTGGTGCAGATATTAAGTGGAAGTGGTCATTCAAATGAGAATAATAATACTGAGTCTACTATTCACTTTATTATCTAATGTTGCTTTGGCGAAGTTTGATATTAGGAAAGTCCAATTGAATTGTCAGCAGAGTTCTCGTTGTACTGATATTGAGAGTGTATTTAAATCTTTAGAAAGATCCTTTAGCTCTTATGAACATTTTCAAGATGTTTTGAAATTATATGTTGCAAATGAGGGAATAAAAATGTTCTCCTACGATGTCTTACAAGTTAATAATGACTTTGTTCTTGATATTGATATTCAACTACGAAAAGTAGTATTAGAAATAAATGAACCAATTATTAAAGGTAACTATACTTTTGAATTACCTTCAATTATACCTATTAAACAAGATGATTATTTTAATTTAGAAAAAGTTAAAAGTACTCAGCGTTTATATCGTGATTCAGCCAAAGATGCAGGATTTGAGCGTGCAAAAGTAAATTATTCGATAGAGGAATTGAGTGATGGTGTCAGTTTATCATTTCTTATTGATCTTGGTCTTCCAACTATAGTTGATAATGTTTTTATTGTAAGTAAATCCTCTTTTTTAAAACAATTTGTGAATGCGAGACTGAATAGTTATATTGGAAAGCCTTTTGCTGTTCAGCAGTTCAAATCCGAAATTGATGAACTCAAAAAAATTGTTCAAGATTTTGGTTATTATTTAGTCGATTTTGAAATTAAATATAAATATGTCGAAAAAAAAGTTACACTTTATTTCAATATATTAAAAGCAGAGAGATTTGTTTTTAATGTAGAAAAAAATAATGTCTTAAGTAATACTCAAGTAAAATCTGAATTATCAAGCCTTTTTATGACAGGTCAAAGAAAGCTGACAAAAGAAGATATTAAGCTTAACTTACTAGAAAAATTGGAAAAGTATGGATACAAATTTTCAAATTTAGTCATTCATGAGACTAGTCAAAAAGATAAATTCGGTGACCAAATAACATATTATAAAATAGATTTAGAATCTACGGTAAAAGTTAAGAGTCGGGGAATTCTATTTAAAGGGAATAATTTCTATAATCAAGATGAGTTACTATCTTTATACCGCCTTCATGCTACAGAGCAAGCTAAATATAATTATTATGATCCAACTTACATTGAAAATTTTGTAAATATTTTAAGGGAAAAATACATTCAAGATGGTTATGTCAGTGTATGGCTAGACAAACCTAGTGTAGAGTTTGATCAAAAGAAAAAGTCTTTTTTTACTGTATTCAAAATTCGAGAAGGTATGAGAACTATGATTCGTACAATAAGACTTCAAGGTGTAGAAGATAAAATGTCCTTTGAGATTAGAAGAGAATTAGAATCTCGAGAGGGTAAGCACTTTAACCCAGTTGTATTTAAGAATGATATTGATAAAGTTGAATCGCTACTTAGAAACATGGGGTACTACTACGCAAAAGTGACAAATCGAAAAGGTGAATCCATTGTTCGTTATAAAACTGATAACTCCTCTGTCGACATAACTCTCTCAATTGAATTAGGGAAAAAAATTATTGCAGGAGATATTATTATAGTTGGTAATAGAAAAACGAGAAAAAGACTCATTAAAAGAGAAATATCTTTTGATAGAGGGGATCTCATTTCCTCTGATGAATTAAAGCAATCACAGTTGAACTTACTTTCACTTGGTATATTTAGTTCAGTTCAAATTAAACCTGTTTCAAGAAGTGAGGACATATCCGACATTCTGATTTTTGTAAGAGAGAAAGATTTTGGTCTCTTTGAAGTGGCCCCTGGTGTTAGGACTGATATCGGTTTGAAAGTATCAACAGCAGTTACTTATAACAACCTTGAGGGAATGAATAAAAGAATATCGTTTCAAAGTACTATTAATAGAAGATTCGATTTGAATGCACTTGATGATGAAAGACGTTTGAGTTCAGAAGTTCTTCTAGAGTATGATGCATCTGTTAACTATACTGAAAATAAAATTCTTAGGTCTAACGTTGATGCAAATATGACTTTAACTCAGGCCAGAAAAAGATTTTATTCTTACGATGCCGATATTCAAAGGGTTGGTTATACTCTCTCGCAGGACTTTACAAGATGGTTTAATGTTTCTTTTAGGCAGCAATTAGAAAGAATTTCTCAATATAATGCAACAGACCCGACTAATCATGGACAATTTCAAATTGGATCGATTACACCATCAGTCACGTTTGATTTTAGAGATAGGGCTGTGAATCCTACAAAAGGTGCTCTTTTTGACCTCAGTTATGAGATTGCTAACCCATCAGTTTTAAGTCAAGAAGAGGATGAGCTGACGATCGATTATTATAAATTTATTTCAAGAAATAGATTTTACTTACCTATTACGGATAATCTTGTTTTCGCATTTTCAACAACTTATGGAATTCAAGAAACAATGTCTTCAAAAGGTTTAAACTCAAACAATGACTCAGTTGTGAGAATTCCTAGTATTAAAGTTTTTAGAATTGCTGGTTCAGATATGGTACGTGGTTTTGAGGATGACGAAATAAACAGAGTTGATATAGGAGATGAAACTGCTGATATTGGTGATGTGGAAGTTAATCGAAGGGCCTATATGGCCAATATAAAGTTTGAACCTAGATACTTCTTATCAGATAGTATGATAATGGGACTTTTTTATGATGCAGGAAGGGTCTTTGTAGATAATTTTGATAAAAGCAAGTTGAGATCTTCGGTAGGTATTTCTTTCAAATATGTAACACCTGTTGGTACTCTAGATTTCGATTATGGAATAAAACTCTTGAGAAAGAGGGATTCTGATGGTAAGTTAGACTCCCCTGGAAGGCTACATGTGTCAATTGGCTTCTTTTAATCCCGTTCTAAAGAAGACATATTTCGTGTAAGAAAGTATGGGTGGTGCCTACTTTTTGAAGTGTGTTATTGACAAGCTATGGGAAAGGCCGGTATATCGGCATGAATTTTAACGATAATTTATTAGAGGTACGACTATGTATACACAAAAGTCTTTTTCTGCAAAGAAAGAAGAGATTGAAAGAAAGTGGTGGGTTATTGACGCTACTGATGTTGTTGTTGGTAGACTTGCGACAGAAGTTGCTAATATCCTAAGAGGAAAAGATAAACCAACTTTTACACCAAACCAAGAGTGCGGTGATTATGTTGTTATTACAAATTGTGAAAAAGTAAGATTTACTGGAGCTAAATGGAGCGACAAAAAATATTACTGGCATACAAATCACATTGGTGGAATAAAGCAAAGAACTGCTAAAGAGCAACTTGAAAAGCATCCAGAATTAATAGTTATGAATGCGGTAAAAGGGATGCTTCCTAAAACTTCTTTAGGTAGAAAGCAACTTACTAAGCTTAAAGTATTTGTTGGTTCTGAGCATACTCATGAAGCTCAACAACCTCAAGTTAGAGAACTGTAATTTAGAAGGAAGAATATATGGCAACTAAAGGTAAAACTTATAAAGCACAAGCAGTAGGAAGAAGAAAGACTTCTATTGCTAGAGTTTATTTAGCTGAAGGTAGTGGTAAAATCACTGTTAATAAAAGAGAACTCACTGACTATTTCCCAAAGGCAACTTCAAGATATGTTGTTGAGCAACCATTTGCTCTTTTAGAGCTTGCTGGTAAATATGACCTAAACATCAACGTTAAGGGTGGTGGAACAACAGGTCAAGCTGGTGCAATTAGACTTGGTATCTCAAGAGCACTTGCTGCTATTAATCCTTCTGATAGAGGAGCATTAAAGCAAGCTGGTTTCTTAACAAGAGATGCTAGAAAAGTTGAGAGAAAAAAATACGGTCTTTCTGGAGCAAGAAAATCTTACCAATTCTCAAAACGTTAATATCACAAATTTTTATTTTGGATATATCAAAGGCCCGTCTTTATCGACGGGCTTTTTTTTTTGCCGTATACTACCAAGAAAAGTGAGAGTAGATGCAAAAGAATATTGTTATTAAAGGTGCTAGGGTTAATAACCTCAAGAACGTAGACTTAGAATTTCCACTAAATAAGATGACCTGTTTTCTTGGACCGAGTGGTTCGGGAAAAACTTCACTTGCATTTCAAACGATTCACTCCGAGTCTAAAAGACGATTTTTAAATTCATTTCCAACATATTTAAAATTTTTCTCTGACAGACCAGCCCCAGTTGACGTGGATGAAATAAGTCCCGTTTTGCCAGTTTTTGGTCTTCCTCAAATAAATCCAGTTGTTGGCACAAGATCAAATGTAGCTGATGTTATGCATTTAACTGAGTTGTTACAGGGTCATTTTTTTAACTATTCAGATGAATTATGTCCAGAACACAAGGTACCGTTCAAGGAAATGAGTTTTTCTGACGTTTTAAAGCCCTATGTTGAAGACAATAGTAATCATCATATATTTATAAAAGCTGAAGATTTTATAGATTTATTTGTTAATCTTCCATTACCTACTAGGTCACTGAAAAGTTCGAGAACAAAAACAATTACAGAGTTTGAAAAAGAGCATGACTACTGGGAGGTTGCAAGATTTAAACCACAATCAATTGAGCGAATTAATGAGAAAGTTAAAGAATATGTTGATAAAGGGGTAGATCTTTTTGTGTTTTCAACAGAACTGAAAAAATTAAAACATGTAAGTTTTAAGAAAGACCTTCAGGCATGTCCAGTTGAGGGATGTCATCATAGCGCTCTAGAGAATAAAAGCCCGCTCATATTTTCTCCGTACAACGCCTTGGGAGCATGTAATAACTGTAGTGGATTTGGAGAAACTCTAGATTATGATGAAGACAAATTAGTTGATCCTGAAAAATCAGTTAATGAAGATGGAGTAATACTTCTTAATTATAAACGCTATCTTCCACAAAAAAATGAGTTTAAAAAAATATTAAAGCGTCATAAAATTTCTCTATCAGATCCTATAAAAAGCCTACCTAAAGAATTTTGGGATATATTATATCTAGGAGA
>CAYFHZ010000149.1:0-6823 GCA_964342535.1 uncultured Bacteriovoracaceae bacterium
TATCTCCAACATACTTTTGACTCCTTATCTTTTAAGTACTTGTAATTTTACAGTTTATAGAACTTAAGTATCTTTTTATAAACTCTACATTTTAGAATGTGTAAAAATATTGTTTTAAACAATAACTTACACAAAGGAAGAACGTTATGCATTTTACCTCAAAAGATGAAGTTAAAAACTTATGGGAATGTTTCAAAGAAGGTGAGTTTGATTTCACTGCTGATGATTCTGTAGGAACAGTAGCTATTGAAATTTACAAAAAATTATTTAAAGTTTCTAAGACTTTTGAAGATTTTTTTGAAGCGATTTCTAAGGGAGATTATCCAGCATTAAAACTGACTCCAAAAGAAATGGAAGTTTTAAACGGAGGAGATATCGTTGGTGGAGCAAAGATTTGTTATTACAAAGCTCCTAATGGAAGAAGAATGGGTTATTATTGTCGTTAAGACTTTAAAAAATATGGGCCAGAAATGGCCCTTTTTTTATAGTTCTTTTTTAGATTTTCTCAGCTCGACCTCCTCAGAATGATCCGCTCTTACTTGATTCTTGTTCTTTTGTAAATGCTTCATAATCGACCACTTCTGCTTGAGACATAGGTGCAGGGGCATTCATTTGGGCCATTTCTGGTGTAATTTCAAATGTTATGCTTTCTCCTTGTCATATAAGCTGATTTTGTATAATTACTAAACAAATTATTCACTTATCACATGATTGAAAAATTGATAGATTACGCCAATGAAAATTTACTCAGAAACCAGTTTTAGCTTTATTTTAAAAGCTGAAAAATGGCTCAAGGATATTATCCAACAAGAAACTCATTTAATTGTGAGAAGAACTCGATTTGAGTTTAATAGACATCTTTATCCCATAGAGATTGTCATTATTGGAAAATCTCAAACTCTTGGTTATTTTGATTCTTCTCATTACCAAATTGCACTTAATGAACATCTTATATTTCATGCAACTGACGATGTTATTAAAAATATTTTAAGACATGAATTTGCCCACTATCTACAATATTTAAGAAATCCTTCTGCTTCATTGGCCCATGGAGATGATTTTAAAAGTATTTGTAAAACCTTTAACTGGGGAACTGAAGTTTCATCAGCTTATATGAATCTTAAAGTAGAAAATATCAAAACCATTAATAAAAATAATGAGAAAATCATCGCCAAGGTTCAAGCTCTGCTAAAATTAGCAGAAAGCGATAATGCACATGAAGCTCAGATGGCCACGATTAGGGCCAATCAACTTATTCTAAAACACAATTTAGAACAGGCCCATATGGATGATGATATTCTATATGTGGAAACTGTTTATGTGGCCAAAAGAAGAAATCAAAAAATGCATGTCTTCTATGAGATATTGAAAGATTTTTTAGTAAAACCTGTTTTTGTGTATGCATCTGGTGAAGTCAAATTAGAAGTGAGTGGTAAGCTTGATAATATTGAGCTTGCACATTATATCATTGAGTACCTCGATAAAGAATTAGAAAGACTTTGGAAGAAATCTGGTCTGAAGGGTCTTAAGGCTAAAAATTCTTTTTTCACTGGTATAATAAAAGGCTATCAAGATCGCATGCAGGAGCACCACCATACTTACCCTCATGAAAAGAAAGCCCTAGTTAAAATACAAAATGAGATTGATTTAAAGATGAACAGATATTATCGGCGACTCAGTCATACCTCAAGTGGACGAAGTCACGATCATGATGCCTACTCACAAGGGGAAAAGCAGGGACGCAGTCTAAATGTAAGGTCCCCTCTTAATCAAAAAAATAAAATCAAACAACTGATATGGAGAAAATCATGAATAATTTTGAATTCTATAATCCCGTACAAGTCATTTTTGGAAAAAATCAAATCGAAAAATTGAAAGATCTTATTCCAAATAACGCCAAGGTTATGATCACATATGGTGGTGGATCAATTAAAAAAAATGGGATTTACGATCAAGTGAAAACTGCGCTAGCTGATTTTCAATATATTGAGTTTGGAGGTATTCAGCCTAACCCACAATATGAAACTCTTATGGAGGCCGTCAGACTTGCGCAAACAGAAAATATAGACTTTCTTCTGGCCGTGGGAGGAGGATCTGTTATTGATGGAACCAAATTTATTAGTGCCGCCATCAAGCATTCAAATACTCCATGGAATTTACTCGCAAAACACGAACCGATTGAAGAGATTGTTCCTTTTGGGGCAATTCTCACCTTACCGGCCACCGGTAGTGAGATGAATTGTTTTTCAGTCGTTTCCAATGGTGAAGATAAACTTGGTTTTGGTGGAGATCCACGTCTCTACGCAAAATTCTCCATTCTTGATCCTGAAGTGACTTACTCTCTTCCTGAAAAACAACTTGGAAATGGGATTGTAGATGCATTTGTACATGTCCTGGAACAATATCTGACAACTAACTCAAATGCATCTATTCAAGATTATTTTTCCGAAGGAATTTTAAAAACCCTTATAGAAGAAGCACCTAAAGTTATGGAGCTAAAGGATTACGACTCACGAGCGAATCTCATGTGGGCTGCAACTCAAGCACTCAATGGGCTTATAGGATCAGGAGTAACACATGATTGGTCAACCCATATGATAGGCCATGAATTAACTGCCCTTCATGGAATAGATCATGCTCGAACTTTAGCTGTAGTTCTACCAAGTCTTTTACGGACACAAGCTTCCTTTAAACAAGAAAAACTTCTACGTTTTGCCAAGAATGTATGGAATATCCAAGGTACAAGTCCTGAGGATACTGTTGAACAAGCGATTCTTGCAACTGAGGATTTTTTTAACTCTGTAGGCGTTCCTACGAAACTCAGAGTTTATAAATTAGACGAAAGTGACATAGATAAAATATCAGAATCCTTTGGTAAACATTTCTCTCAACCCATTAGTGAAAATAGAAATATCGATAAAGACAAAGTTAAAGAAATACTTTTAAAGGCACTCTAATGAATTATAAAAAAAATTACCTCTTAGGCTCTACTCTTTTGGCCCTGGCAGTAATGTTAGGTGCTTTTGGTGCTCATGGCCTAAAGAAAATAGTTTCTGCGGAACTTATTCAAACCTATCAAACTGGTATTACTTATCATTACTACCATGCATTCGGACTTTTATTTTTAGGTGTTATTTCTCAACTTAATCCTCAATTAAATGTTAAAAAAACGATGATGGCCTTTGTATTTGGAATACTGTTTTTTTCATTCAATTGTTACCTGTATGTTGTCACTCAAGTGAAAACATTTGCTATGATTGTTCCTCTTGGTGGTGTCGCATTTATTTTGGGTTGGTTGCTGCTTGCAAAAGAAATTTATAAGGAATTGAAATGAAAATATTGATCTATTTAACACTTTTAATTAGCTTTTTAAGCTGTACTCAAAAGTACCAAACTTACCATGTTATTGATAAAGCAAGATTTGATAAGGAAAACCCAGAGGTCCCAATTACCAGAAAAATGCGCCCCGGTAGAAGGACGTCTAAGGAGTATTGTGCGGGCCAATTTTTCTTTGCATCTAATGCCTACAAAAAGACAGAGCAATATCTCAAAAATATGGTTACAACCATGTGCCCAGACAGTGATTATATCATCAATTCTCGCCTTACAGAGACCTGGTGGACAACTATCATTTACTCTAGATCTTGTGTTGAGTTAGAGGGATATTGTCCCAAAAAATGACTTAAAAATTTACACCATGTAATAGGTTCACGGCGCATTGCAGCACGTTTAAATTCATACTAAATTCTCCCCGAATTATTATTTAAGGATGTGGGTATGAAAACATTAATTTTTAGCATTTTATTGATTATAACAACGCAAGCTGCACAAGCCTCACTTTTTGAATGTGAAATCAATGATAAACGTTTCAAAAAAATTTCAGTTGGACTGGATTATGTCACTGGGGATGAAACCGGAGAAATTTCAGAAGATCCAAATCAGCATTATGCAAATATTAAGTTCTCCTTAGAAACGGAAAATGAAGTTTTCGAGTATTTTCAAAAAATGCCTGTTGAAGATTACTTTGAATATTATGAATATAGTAAAACATTCTATACTGATGCCTTTCCAATGATCGCAAATTCAGCTTTTGGGAGAATCATTATAAAAGTTACAGGTAACCATGGACAACTAAGTGGACTTAATTTTAGAAGAAATCCAAATAGATCTCACTCAAGAAAAAGTTTAGAGAAATCTAATAGATATTCTGTTACAAAAAGATTTGATGATTTAAGTTGTGTATGGTTTTAGAAATATTGCAATCTTAGTAAGAACGAAATAAAGGTCTCAAGTTACTTGGGATCTTTCCCTAATATTAGCCCGAGATTAAATTTTCAAGAAGAATGATTAATTCATTAAGTTTTGTTGGCTTGGGTAAAACCGCTCTAAATCCTAGTTTTTTGTATTTTTCTATATCTTCTTTTAAAGCATTTGCTGTCACAGCAACGATATGACGATTGTTTTCAGGAAATCTTTCTTTCACCTTTTCAAAAAACTCAATACCATCCATTTCTGGCATTTGAATATCAGTGAAAACAATATCAAATTTTCTGGGGTCAAATAGTTCTAACCCCTCTTTCCCATTTATTGCCATAACATAGCTGATTTTTAATTTTTCAAGATAACGTTTAAATATAGTTTGATTAGTAATGTTATCTTCTAAAAATAAAACACTTAAGCCAGGAAAAGTTTTTTGTTTATTTTCTGGATTAATAACTTGAACAGGACTTTCTTCACTTCTCTTCAATTCTGGAGAAAAATTAAATTCAAAGACTGATCCTTTTTGCTTATTATCATAAAAAAGAATATCTCCACCAAGTAGAGAAGCAAGTCTTTTAGATATTGATAATCCAAGTCCAGTTCCTTTTATATTTAATTCTTCTGCTTCCTGAACTTGAAAAAAATCATCAAAAATTTTGTCTCTATACTCATTAGATATACCTACACCAGTATCTTTAACCAGAAATCTAAGTTTATTTTCTTCTTTAAGTATCTCTATGGAAACTGCTCCTTGATGAGTATATTTGATAGCATTAGAGATGATATTTGTTAGTATTTGCTTTAACCTCAATTTATCAGTACATATTAAAAGATTTTCTTTTGTGCCTATTACATAAAAGCTTAATCCTTTTGAAGTGGCCATAAATGTAAATTGACGTTTTAAATCTTCGACCAATACACTTAAGCTCATCCAATTATGAGTGATATGAAACTCATTTCTTTGCAATTTTTCAAAATCTAATAAATCATTAACGAGATGCAGATTTGTGTGAGCACAGCTATCAATAATTTGAATATATTCTTGCAGATGTTCATCCACTTGGCTTTCATGTATAAGATCAACAGCTCCAATAATACCATGTAACGGAGTACGTAGCTCATGAGAGATATTGGCCATAAACTTTGACTTGAGCTCTCGAGCTTGGATCGCTTCTTTTTTCTCAAAGATTAATTGCTCAAGTGTATCTTCTAGTTTTTTTCCATAAGGCTCAAATATAAAGAGACTTACAAAGAAAATTGCAAGAATTGTAATTATAACCAGTGTTAACTCTACTCGATATAATTGCTTATAGTAACCTTTTGACTCATCTTCAAATGTTTTTACTGCTTTATCTAAAAGAAAGAGTAAGTGATTTAACTTCTTTTCCTCATATGACTCTTCAGCATTTTGATTATAAATTCTTTCTATAAAAGAAATGTAATTCTTCACCTTTGCATCAAGGGCATCATTTCCATAATAAATCTTATATGCATTTGCACTTAGCTCACTACTTGGATCTGCCCAAGTTCCTGTGACTATTTTTTGATGGCTTTCCTTGAATAAATCCAAATCTTTTCGAAGTGCTTTAAGATTTTTTTCACTAAACTCATTATGTATAAGTCTTTCTGCTTCAAGTGATATTTTCTGAGAAAGCATCCTTTGTCTTCCTGATATATTTAGTAAATGAGAGAAGTCTGCTTGAGTTCCTAAAATTGATTCCATGACATAAAAGCTTATAATTGAAATAAGCCCGATGAAACTCAACGCCATCACATAGCTTTTTCTAAAAACTTTTCTTTCAATATTCTTTAACATGTTAAGCTTATCGGATGATTTTTTGAAAACTAAGTAGTGATATTCATTATTTAGACATTTTGTTTATTTGGCCCAAAAATCCATTTATGTTGTTGTCCAATAACTCTAAAAGGTGAACCAAATTCTTGATTTAATCTCATGACTTCAATGAACCTTTCCTTAGGAAACTCTTCATTAGGCTCATAGCAAGGGGTAAGCACCCATGGAGTAGAAAAACCATCAAGTTTATCACTTAATTGAGTATAAAGATCATATATGTATTCAAAGTCTTTTTTATCAGTAATAACTGATTTTATTTGAGCTTTCTTTTTGTACTGTGTAAGTAATTTCTCAATTAGCATAGTTCGAGTTTCAACTCCTGTTGAAGGTGTTTTCACATCAAAACTTATAAAATCTACCACATCAAAAAGCTCATCTAAAATTCTCGTACCAGCAGCTTCAATATTAATATAGTAACCACTCTTTTTAAGCTCACCTGCTAAGGCCACTACAGCAGCAGCATGCTTAGGATGGAGAGGATCCCCTCCAGTTATTGAAACTCTTTTAATACGGTAGGGATAGTTGCCAGCAATGGTTTCTACTTTTGATATCGCTTCTTCTAGACCGTAAAATGGTCCATTAAAATCCCATGTTTCTTTAGAGTCACAGTTTAGACAACCAATAGCACATCCTTGAAAGCGCACAAAGATCTGAGGAGTTCCAATATGGATTCCTTCACCTTCAGTGAAGGTGAAGGAATCCATATTG
>CAYFHZ010000150.1:0-6815 GCA_964342535.1 uncultured Bacteriovoracaceae bacterium
GTTAAAAAAAATGAGTTTTGCCTTATTACCAATAAGCTCACTCATTGCTGGGTTTCCAGTATGCTTTGGAACACGAGCATCCCGAACCTCTATAATAAGGTCAACCATTTTTATTTTGGATTTGATATCTTTAAGGGCCTTATTCATATGTCCTGGAAACCAATTTATTTTTTGTTTTCCAGGTTCTGTATCTGCAGTTAACTTTATTTTTCCAACAAAATCTTCTCTATTTGAATTGTATTTTTTTTTTGCCATTAATTTTCCTCTAGAGATATTGTATGGATATCGCCATTTACGATTTCTAAAAATTGTCCGTTATTTTTAGTTAAATATGTATGTGCATACTCAACAAAATCTGTAAATTTTTGATTTTGAATCTCAAAACTAAGCATTATAAAATCGATAGGGTCCGATAGTTCATTTTGTAGAAACAGTGCAGCTTCATAGTAACTATCTACAAACTTTATTTTTAAATCAATCTCATTTAACTCAATAAACCTGAGTAATTCAGATCGCAACGATTTTTTATTCAAAATAACCAATAAATGCTTGAAATTTAATATAGAGTAGTCCATGACGCAAAAATACCCAAAAAGACTTAAGCTGACAATATAAGCTGAATATTCTTTATTTTATTTTTAACTAAACTCTTTTAGAGAAAATCCGAGAAGTCTTTGACTAAGGAGTGAAGTTTGGGAAAACATTCATATACTAGGCTTTTCAGAAAAGGTGAATATCTCTTCCGTGAGGGAGATATTGGTGATTGTGCATATCTTATTGATAGCGGTAGAGTTGAAATTCTAGCTGCAGATTTAGAGGGTGGACAAACACCTGTGGCCATACTTGGTGTAGGGGATATTCTCGGTGAGATGGCGATTATTGACGGATCCAGTAGATCGGCCTCTGCTATTGCTTTAGAAGATTGTGAAGTTGTTGAAGTCTCTCAAGAATCACTTAAAGAAAGAGTGGAAGATGCTGATCCAGTTGTAAGGTTTTTACTTTCAATTTTAACAAACAGACTAAGAGAAACGATTAAAGATAATAATGATCCAACGAGAAGTGGATTACCTATAGAGGCTTCCACTACAAATATAATTAATTTAAGTGATTATCAAACTAGTGCAGATGTGGTTGAAAAAATTAAATTAGAAAAAAGTTTAAAGCATGCACTTGATAAAAATGAATTTAGAGTTCATTATCAGCCAATTATTGACGCTAAAACATCAACAGTTGCAGGATTTGAAGCTCTTATGAGGTGGAATAATTCTGATAGAGGTGTTGTCCGTCCTGATATCTTTATGGGAATTGCTGAGGAAACGTCCCTTATTGTTCCAATTGGTCATTGGATTATTCAAAGAACCATTCGTGATTTTGCGAAACTTAAGCAAAATCTTAAAGCTGAGAAAAAATACAAAAATAAAATGTTTCTTAGTATTAATATTGCTGTAAAGCAATTTAATGATCCTCAGTTATTTAATATTTTAAATAAAACTGCTAAATATTATTCTGTACCACCTGAAGAGATCAAACTAGAAATTACCGAAAGGGTACTTATTCAAGGACCTTTTATTCTAGAATGGATTCAAAAGGCCAGAAAACATGGATACTCTGTAGCATTAGATGATTTTGGTACAGGCTATTCAAGTCTTAGTTATTTATCAAATCTTGATGTTAATAACCTAAAAATCGATAAGTCATTTGTTGATAAAATGCTTAAAGATTCTAAATCTCAAAGCATCGTAAAATCTATTATAAGAATGGCAAAAGAGCTTAAGCTTACTGTTATTGCTGAGGGGGTAGAGTCTAAAGCAGAGGCAGACTTACTTAAGCAATTTGGTTGTACTTATATTCAAGGATATTTTTATAGTAAGCCACTTCCTATGGCCGATATTTTCTTTATGATGGCAGAAAAAGATAAGAAAAAAGCTGCTTAATTCTTTAGTTTATAATCTAAAAAATCTTCATAAGTTGTATATTTATCTTCGGTAAGTACACCATTGATTTCAATGATTCTATCACCAACAGTTTGCATGAACTCATGATCATGAGTCGTAAGAAGAATGGTACCCTTATATCGAACAAGTCCCTCATTAACCGCTGTAATACTTTCGAGATCAAGGTGAGACGTAGGACCATCTAACATCACAACATTGGGCTCAGTTAACATCATTTTAGAAAGTACACATCTTACTTTTTCACCACCAGAAAGAACATTGGTCTTTTTTAAGGCCTCTTCACCGGAAAAAAGCATTTTCCCAAGAAATCCTCTTATAAAAGTTTCTGTCTGATCTTTTGAATACTGTCTAAGCCAATCAACTAGAGAGTACTTTCCATCTGCAAAATAATGAGAGTTATCTTGAGGAAAATAAGCTTGTTTTGTTGTAACTCCCCAAGTATATGTTCCTGAGTCTGGTTCCATTTTTCCAGCAAGAATTTCAAATAAAGTCGTAATCGTTAAATCATTATCACCAAGGAAAATAATTTTTTCACCTTTATTAATAACAAAAGAGACATTATCTAATAGCTTAACTCCATCAACGGTTTTACTTAGACCTTCAACCCTTAAAATATCTTTACCTGCTTCTCTTTCCTGATCAAATTGCACAAATGGATATTTTCTAGAAGAAATAGGTAAATCATCAAGTTCAAGATTGTCGAGTTGCTTTCTTCTAGCTGTAGCTTGGTTAGATTTAGATGCATTAGCAGAGAATCTTTGTATAAAAGCTTTAAGTTCTTTCGCTTTTTCTTCTGCTTTCTTTTTCTGGTCAGATCTTAAACGTTGGGCAAGTTCACTTGATTTTCTCCAGAAGTCATAATTACCAGCATAAACAGTAATCTTTTTGAAATCTAGGTCCGCAATATGTGTACAAACTTGGTTAAGAAAATGTCTATCATGGGAAACAACAATAACTGTGTTTTCAAAATTAAGTAAAAAGTTATTTAACCAATGAACGGCTTTTATATCTAGATGGTTGGTAGGCTCATCGAGTAAAAGAACATCAGGTTTACCAAATAAGGCCTGTCCTAAAAGTACTTTAACTTTTTCAGAACCTTTAAGATCTTTCATTAAAGTATTATGTCTTTCATCTGTTATACCAAGTCCTGATAGCATTACTGCTGCATCACTTTCTGCTTCCCAACCATTCATTTCTGCAAATTCTGCTTCAAGCTCTGCTGATCTTATTCCATCTTCATCTGTAAAATCTTCTTTAGCATATATCGCATCTTTTTCTTTCATGACTTCATAGAGTCTTTCATTACCCATAAGGATCGTTTCCATAACAGTATAATCGTCATATGCGTAATGATCTTGCTTGAGGACAGAAAGTCTCTCTCCAGGAGTTAGTTCAACTGAACCCGTATTTGGCTCTAGTTCCCCTGATAATATTTTTACAAAAGTTGATTTTCCTGCTCCATTTGCACCGATGAGTCCATAACAGTTTCCTGGAGTAAACTTAACGTTTACATCATCAAATAATTTACGACCACCAAAGCTTAAACTGATATTGTGAGTACTCAACATTATGACTTTCTCCTCATATTCTGTACTTATGTAATTAATTTGATTAGGATACTAATATAATTCATTTGGATTGAAAACTTAGTTATAAAGTTTCTATGCCACAAGGAGAATATGTGATTATTTGGAATGTTGACCCTGAATTATTTAGTTTAGATATAGCTGGATTTCATCTTGCTCCAAGATATTATGGTCTTGCTTATGTTATTGGATTCTTTCTAGGTGAAAAATATGTTGGAAAATATATGCTTAAAAATGGATTTACTAGTAAAGATGTATCTTTACTCTTTAGAAATATGCTCTTAGGGACAATTATTGGGGCCAGACTCGCTCATTGTTTGTTTTATGAGCCAGGATATTATCTTTCAAATCCTCTTGAAATATTAAAGGTTTGGCAAGGAGGTCTCGCATCACACGGTGGTTTTCTCGGGGTGATGGTAGGTGTTTGGTTATTTAACAAAAAAGCATCTAAAAAAATTGATTATATTTGGCTACTTGATTTAGTTGCTGCTCCTTCATTAATAACAGGTGCCTATATTAGAATTGGAAACCTTATGAATTCTGAAATTATAGGTATACCAAGTGATATGCCATGGGCATTTGTATTTAAACGAGTTGATAATATACCAAGACATCCGGCCCAAATATATGAAGCAATTGGTTTTTTGATTATAAGTTTAGTTGTCTTTTATCTATATAAAATTAAATCCCAAGTTTGGCCAAAGGGGCGTTTTGTAGGAATTATATTAACAGGTGGAATGGCACATAGGTTTTTTGTAGAATTTTTTAAAGAAAACCAAGTGGCATTTGAATCATCAATGCCACTAAATATGGGGCAAATACTATCAATTCTTATGATGGGAATTGGGATTTGTTTACTGGTTAGACAGCCTAAGCAGTCCTCAAGATAACATGATAACCAAATTGAGTTTTAACAGGTTCTGAGACTTGACCAACTTCGAGAGCAAAAGTAGCTTCTTCAAATGGTTTTACCATCATTCCCTTGCCAAATAAACCAAGGTTTCCCCCTTGTGCAGATGAAGGGCATTTCGAAAAATCTTTTGCGAGTAAATCAAACTCTATACCGTCATTAAATTTTTTAATAATATCTTTTGCTTCAAATTCTTGATCTACAAGAATGTGTTTTGCTCCTACTTGCATTTTTTCACCTTTGTTTATGAGTTTATTAAAAAAGTTTCCTAACATAAGCACCTCAATATGTTAAGTTTATGGCCCACATTTGAGAAATTGAGCCTAAGAGAACAAAAATATGCCAAATGCCATGATGATAGGGAATTTTTTTAGCAGCATAAAAGACTGCTCCTATAGTATAGGCGGCGCCACCCAATGCTAAGAATTTAAAGGCTTCAGATGGAATATGATTCAAGAGACTTTCTTTTGCCAGTAAGCATAAAAATCCAAAGGCAAGATAAAGACTTAACGAAAGAATGGAATTTTTGTATTGTGATAGAAATTTATAGATAACGCCAAAAACGACGATGGACCATATAAGACCTAAATACCAAAATTTATACTCTTGTTGCATATTGATCATCACAAACGGGGTATAACATCCTCCCATAAAAATATAAATACATGCATGATCAACTTTTTTTAAAAATTGCTTCTTATCTGAGCTTTTGGTTCCATGATAGAGGGTAGAGGCAAGATAAATCATAAAAAAACTAATACAATAGATAATATAAGAAACAATATGGGAAAACTCAGCTTTTGGGAATTTTAACATTAAAAGATAGAAGGCATAAATACTGAGAAAAATTCCAGGAAAATGAGAAATCGTATTCACAAGTTCTTCGTGTTTGTATCTTTCTATTGTAATACTAGTCATCTAAAAACTCTAACATAGTATTTATTGTAAAACCAACTATTTAGGCTATGAAATAATTACTATTTTAGCTTCTTTAAGTTTCTTTATTTAACAAATGATGCCATGACCTTAAAAAACTTATTAATTATTCAAAGGTCTTGCCATGAAATTCTTAATTCTCTTTATCATATCACTTTCTGCTCTAGCAAAAATGCCAGAGTGGTCATATGATGCTGGTCCTAATCCTCAAGATCCGATGGGGAAAGAATTGATTGATATAACTGCGAATATACCTAATATGCCTGTATTATCAGATAAAATTATGGGAAGGAAACAAAAATTTCGACCTGCGTTTGGCCCAATTCCATGGAGAATGCGTCTAGAAAAAAATAAAGTAAAAATCCTTTTTATGGGGCAAGACGGAACTCATATTGCTGAAGCTGCTGGACGTCCGGCAACTGCAGGATTTGGTGGCCGTGCTCAAGACTTTGCTCATTACTTTGGTGTTGATGAAGGTGCAGCTTTTATGAATGCTTATAGCTTTACTATTAAAGGACAATATGGGCTATATAATACACCATATATTTGGGCGGACGAAGAAGGTACTCCTTATGTTCATAAAACTAATTTTGTTTCAAATGAATTATGGTTACTAGGACATGATTTAAGTTCACCTATAACTCAGTGGAGAAATAGTTTAATAGATTGGATACTTCGAAATAATAAAGACTCTATGAAACTCATCGTTCTTTTTGGTGGAGCTGCTCGTGATGCTGTTGCTAGCTTTGTTCGATCAATTGGAGGCGAAGTACAAGGTCGCTTAGAAGAAGATATGGAACAAATTTCAGTACCATTTATTAAGTCTACTTATGCGGGGGGAAATAACACTTTTCCTGTCGTTCTAAATAAATCAGGAAAAGATCTTTACCAAGTTATGTTAGAAGAAGATCTAGATTATAAAAACTCCAAAGATCAAGCCAAGGCCCTAAGTGATATTAAAGATAGACCTATAGATTACCTTCAAAATGATTTAGCATTGATGTTAAATGGTAAATTCGGCAATGGGCTTCTTAGTTCTGCACAACTAAGTGGGTACGATTTAGACACAATGACTGTTAACGGATTAAAAACGAGGTCATTAAAGGGTCTTAAACTAAGTGATGGCTCTGTTATTAAAAATGATATCGTCATTATTTCACTTCCACATCCTTCCTCGTTATCACGTACTGTTATAGAGGCAAATGACTACGCAGTAGGAAAAAAGAGGGCCAGCGATCGAGTTATGAGAGATGTTAAAGTCCTTAAGTCATATGTTGCTAATGGTTGGAAAATTCAACCTGATCCAGAAAAGATAAATTATTTTGATGCCGGTGAAGATTATGTGTATGGCCGAACCGATATAGGTCCAGAGTTTTATGACTTTGGAACTCCAAAAAATAGAATGGTTTCTAGAAGTACAGCTAGACG
>CAYFHZ010000151.1:0-6795 GCA_964342535.1 uncultured Bacteriovoracaceae bacterium
AAATTTTTATAAAGATAAATCATCAGGCCCTTGGACGTTATGAAATTAGGCCAGAAGAAATTTACTCTCGAGTCATTGATACATTTATGGTTTATCCTCTAGGAAGTATTAAAAAAGGTGTAGATGACTTTTCTGTTGAAATAGAAAATGTTGAATTTAGTCTCAGTGCGATTAAAAATATTAGTTTAAGGTCTACTGAAACATTTAACTCCCTTAAACTTTCAGATGTGGCCGAAGTCGAATACAGACTTCCAAAGCAGTTGAGTCAAGACTACACCTTAGGAAAAAAATCTGTAGGTTTAAATATTTTTAAAGACTTTAATGCTGATTCTATAACCTTAAAAGAAACTTTGGAAAAAGAAATAATTGAAATAAATAAAACGATACCCAAAGGTCTAAAAATCATAAGTGTAGAAGATGGACCATCTTTTATCGTAAGACAAATAAATGCCCTTAAAAGTAATGCTGTTTTTGGAATCGTGCTGGTTATTGCAACTCTTTATCTCTTTTTAGGATTTAGAAATGCAGTCATGACTTCATTTGGAATGCCACTTGCGTATCTATTTACTTTTATAGTGTTAGAAAACCTTGGGATTGCCATCGACTTAATTTCAGTTGTTGGAATGCTTTTAGTCATCGGAATCTTAGTTGATGACGCTATTATTATATCTGAGCAGTATATGCAAAACCTTGAGGCCGGAATGAAGCCGCGAGAAGCTGGGCTTAATGCTGTTTTAAAAACATGGAAGCCGATTTGTGGGACAGTGGCCACAACTCTGATTGCATTTACTCCACTTCTTCTTGGTAAAGATTCAATGTCTAACATTCTCTTTGCAATTCCAGTTGTTGTATTTACAGCTCTTGGAATTAGTTTACTTGAATCCTTTTTTATTCTTCCTAATCATTTAGCCCATTTTGTTAAGAAAGCTAAAACAAGTGATGAGTCAAAATATTTTCTGAGGTTTAAAGGTAAATATGAACAAATTTTAAAATTTTCATTAAAGTTTCGATATCTCATCATTTTGACATTTGTTGTACTGATGGCCACAAGTGTTATGTTTGCTGCTAAAAAAATGAATTTCAACTTTAATCTTAATATATCATCAGAGTCGATTAGGCTCATAGGAACACTTAAAGAATCAAATTCCCTCGATGAATCCCGCAAGAAAATTCAGGTTATTGAGGATACCATCGCTAAAATACCTAAAGATCGCTATAAAATATATGATTTGGCCATTGGAAGAAATTATACTAATGGAAAGAGAATGGAAGGACCTCAATATTTTAATTACTGGATCTCGTTTTCTCAACTTGATGATAAAGTCGAAAAAAATAAAAAATTTGTTAATGATTTTTTAAAAGATGAAATAGAGAAACTTAAAAAAACAGAACTTTTTGAAAGATTAGAAGTAAAAGTTCATAAAGGTGGTAAGGATGAAAACCGCGAAGATATCGTTGAGTTTACTGTTAGCTCATTTAACCCATTTAAAGTTGATCGATTAACAAAAGAGATTAAGACTCTTATTGAGAAAGAAAAAATTGTAGGTGTGAAATCTGTAGACCTTGATGAGTCTTTATTTAAGGATGCGTGGATATTTCAACCTGATATAACTAAAGTTCAAGCAAGTGGCTTAACCCTTAAGTCTTTATCATCTCAACTAGTTCTTTATGTAAGAGATTATGAAGTTCATGAGCACAATCTTGGTAATAAGATTATAAAACTTTATTCGTATATTGAGGAAGGCGAAAATTTAACCCTCAGCAAACTGAACAACTTACCTATATACTTAAAGAATGGACAAAAATTACCTCTTAGTGAATTTGGAACTTGGATCACTGAAAAACGAGAAGGAACAATTAAGCATTTTGATCTAATGAGAAGAGTTGTTGTAGATATTCCATTTGATAAAGAATTAATAAAGAAAGAAGTTCTTATTGAAAGAATTGATCTGATTAAACAAAACCTTATTAAGAAATATCCTGATTTAAGCTTTAAGGCCCAGGATGCCGATGAACAATCTCGTAAAAATAAATCTTCTATTATAAAAAAATTCATCTATGCTCTGGTAGGAATTTTCTTTGTATTGGCACTCGTTTTAAGGAGTGTAATGCAACCAATTCTTATTTGCATGGCCATTCCTTTTGGTGTTATTGGGGTTATATTCGCATTTTATTTACAAGGTTTAGAGATTAATCTTATGGCCATCATAGGAATTATTGGTATGGCCGGAGTTGTTGTTAATGACTCTCTATTATTAGTCGTCACAGTGAATGAGAAGAGAACAAGTTGGTTTGAGTTTCATATACCACAAATAGTTTATGGATCATCTAGTAGGCTTAGAGCGATTATACTGACTTCCATAACAACCTTAGGAGGAGTTTTTCCAATGGCATACTCTTTGGGAGGAGATGCAGGTTTTACTAAAAGCCTTGCGATGTCAATGGGGTGGGGGCTTTTGTTTGCGACTGTACTTACTTTGATTGTTTTACCGTGTATGCTTTTAGTTCAAAGAGACTTTATGGTGGTCATTGAAAGAAAGATTTTACGAAAACCTATACTTATAGAAGATAAAGAAATTCATTCATCACTTGAAGTTAAGAGCGTGGTTGAGAGTATTAGTGATGAAGAAAGTCTGCAGTAATTTATTTTATTTTTTTAGTATATAAATGATAAGAAAATTGGTGATCGTAATAATTTTTAATTTTTGGATTTTGGGTTTCTAAAAACCAAAGATTGGCCCCTATCTGAGAAGAAATATATTGTCTTGTACTTAAAAGAACAGGCCATAAACCTTTTCCTTGGTATCTTGGTAGTACTGCACCTCCAAAGAGCCAACCAATATTTTTATAAACTGTAACACCACCAGCAGCAACAGGTTTTCCTTGTTTGTTTAAAATATTTATTACAAACGTTTTTTGGTTCATATCTCTTGTCAGCTTTCTTACTTTCGCTTGGAAAGGATCATCAACTTTAAAAACTGTTTTTTGAATAAAGTCAAAATTTCGATAAATAGATTTGTCAAAAAATGATCCAACTTGAATACTAAATCCTGGAGGTAGAGGAGCATTAATAATTCTATTCCATAAATTAACATTGTATTCAGCATTTACTTCATAATTCATATTTTTTAATAAGTGACTTACTTTAATTGATGGACTTTTAGTTATAACTTTTAAAGAGACAGTATCAAGTTTTGTTTCAGACTTAACTATTTTTTCTAGTTCTTCAAGATTTATTCTTGTTAATTTGTTTGTATATAGTGTTGCACAGGAAAGCATTGGAATTGGAAAATAGGGAACATTAAAAATATTAAATGGTCCTATGTTTTCGATGTTAAATTTATTAAGTAAGTATGAGTTTGCTTCTTTATATGCTTCAATGTACTTATTCATACGGCTTTCCATTTTTTTTCATTTACTTAGAATACTTTACAAGAAAATCACAATTAAATTCTTTTTCTTTAAAACTGCGTATAATCTATTTTTCCTAGACCTAAAGGAGTTGTCTATGAAATTATCATTTTTATGTTTAAGTCTATTTTTATTTTCTTGTGCAAGCTATCAAAATGGTAAAGTAGCTAATGAATATGGAAAAACATTAAAAAAAGATTTATATGTAACTGCTTACCAAGATTTTGAATATTCAACTCCTCATTTTAGCTATATCCAAGTTGAATTTGGTAATAAAACAAATGACTGGTTTGATGTATCTAAAGTTTTAGTAAATTACAAAGGGGATGATTTGCAAATTGTTCTTGGACCTCGCTTAGTGGACTGGGCAAATGGAATTGAAAACAAGGTGGCCGTTGATCGACATAATAATGATCTACTTTTAGGGACGCTTGCCGTAGGTGCGATGGTTGCGGCATCTAGTTCTGCGAATCAAGGAAATTTTGCTGCTACTCAATCATATATTGCAGTTATGGCCGGAACTGCAGTTGCTGGATCTGTAAATGAGCTTTCTAATGAGGTATCAGATATCGAAAGGGCAAAAGTTTTCCCTCAAGGACACCTCTATACTCCTTTCTCAGCAGCGCCAGGACTTGTGAATAAGAGATGGATTTTAATTCAACATGCTCCAGGGGTGCAAATTACAAGTTTCTCATTTGATGTTTACTTAAAGAACAAAGAAAAAAGAACATATAATGTAAAGATTTAAGTTAAGTATATGAAATTAGACGGTGTTAATATTTAAGCGCCCCTGAAATACTTACCTTATCTACTGATAAGTTCTTAAATTATGTAACCATAAAGAGATGATGGTTAAATTCAGTCTTTTATTTTTCTTCTTAGTTGGCCAGGCACAAGCTTCTTATCTAGATAAGCATGGAAATCCAGTCATTGATTGGCTTGCTGAAAACCCATATGTTTTAGTAAATGATGTAATGAAGTTAAATAAAAAATTTACCAATAAATATTTTAAGAATTGGTTCTATACTTATATGGTAAAAAATAAATTTAATCGTAATGACCTCATAGACATTGATAGTAATTTTGATGAATTCTTCCAATATGGTGATCAAATAAATGAGGAATGCCGGACAAAAAATCTTTGTACATTATTTGATGAAGTTGGAAGTTCACGTGCCATAAAAATGATTTATATTAAAGAAACCTATAATGTTAATGTTACCCATCATAAAACATATCTTGGTGAGCTTAGAGATCATAACGAAGCATTTGAACCCTTTACAGAGCTAGAGCTTCTATCAATTATCATGGGGTTGGAACTTTTTAAGGATAATTTACATTTTATTTCAGATGTCGATTTAAAAATGACTTATGCAAATTTAGACAAAGGAACAACACTTGCTAATGCAGTTATGTTTTTTTATCCAACGTGGAGATCAAGTCCATTTTTTGATAAAGTTGCAGTTGTTTTGCATGAACTTTATCATGTATTAGATGGTTTCGAAGGACGTAATAGTTCCTCTAAATTAGGTATAAATTTAAGTGGTGATCAAGAGTGGATTCAATTTTCTCAAAAAATAGCAAAGGATCTCAAAACAGATGGAAAGAATTGTTATGTTTCACTTTATGCTCAGAGTAAGAAAAACTATGAAGACTCAGCAGAGTCACTTGTAGCTTACTTTAGAAATCGAGAATTGCTAGAAGAGGTTTGCCCACAAAAAGTAGATATCATCACTAGAGTTTTAAAAGAAGCAAAGGCAAGACAAGTTAGTTGGAAAGATTGATTGAAGTCGAAATCAAAAATTTTTTTTGATAAGCTTACTCATACATACGGAGAAGTGGTTGATGACTTTAGTCATCGTTAGAGATAATTATGCAAGGTGAACAAGAAGTTTTTTTTCAGTGTCCTTACTGTGGGGAACAAATTTCAATGGTATTTGAAACATATTATCAAGATCAAGAGTATATTGAAGATTGCGAAGTTTGTTGCCGCCCTATCTCTGTTTCATATTCAACCGATGGGGAAGATGTACAACTAAAGTCAATCGAAAGAGCACAGTGATTTTCTTATCCTAGACATATAAAATATCAGTTTGTAAAATTTATACTATATCATATACTTAAGAATGAGTAGGTTTTAGATGCAGTCTAATATAATGAAAGAGATTGGTAATAGAAAGTACATTTTCAATCTACTAAAAGAAAAACAAGAAGCCTTTTTTACTTTTTCTGTTTTAATCATAGTCTTTTTATTTTTACTACCACTTATGCCTAGAACTGTTCAGATGTTTGATACAGGAGAACTTGTGACAAACTCATACTTATTACGAGTGATTCACCCTCCAGGCTACCCATTATTCACTTGGATATATCACAATTTTACTTTCTTTTATCCTATTAAGTATCTTTTTTGGGGCGCATCTCTTACGACAATACTTTTCTCTATTGGCTCTTTATATTTTATTAATAAATTCACTATCACACTCAATCCTGTTTTGAGATTTTTATTGATTTTTGTAATTGCATCAACAGGAGTATTTTGGAGATACAGTTTACTACCTGATGTATTTATGATGCATGTTTTTTTTATAACAATAATACTTTTTTGTTATTTAAGTGAAAATAAAATCTTTTCACTTATTGATAACTCAAATTTATTATTGCTTTCGTGGGGTATCGCTACGGCCAACCATCACACAATAATTTTCCTGGCGCCTCTCATCTTAGATACATTATTTACAGATATGTGTAAGCGGAAATTTTTATTTCTTTCTTTGGGTATTCTAATAAGTCTTTTTTTATATGGCTCATTATTGCTTCTTGATACGTCTTCGATTACTTCTTGGGGAGATTTGAACGATATAAAATCGCTTGTTTTACATATATTAAGAAGTGATTATGGAACATTTAAATTGACAGTAGGAAATAATAACGTTTCTGCTTTTACAAATATAATGGAAAAATTTTTCTTCTTTGTTGAACATTTAAGTTTCTCTATATTACCCCTTGCTTTTATTTCAATCTTAGGCCTAGTATTTAATTTTCGTATTTTCAAAAGAAGCAAAAAATTAACTATTCTAATTCTTTGTTTTCTTCTGTATATTTTCTTTTTCTTTGGACTAAGTAATATCGTATTATCAGATGCAGGAAGGGAAGTTTTTTCTCGCTTTATACTTATGCCATTTATAATATTAGTATTCATAACAATCTATATATTGCAGTATTCTACAATATTAAAAAGTAAGAGGTATATAAGTCTTTTTTGTCTTATCTTTGTTGGATCTATATCTTTTAATTTTATATCCAATGCTGATATAAATAATTTCTCAGAGAACACAGTTATGAATGACTGGGCACACGATAAATTGAGTATTGCTGCTAAGA
>CAYFHZ010000152.1:0-6794 GCA_964342535.1 uncultured Bacteriovoracaceae bacterium
CCTGCATATATGTTCCCAGAGGAATCAACTGTTACCGATTGAACAGTATTATGCCCCAATCCTTCTGACGTTGTTCTTGTTACAAAATTCACTCCTCCGTCGACTGAAATAGAAAGGCCATTATTGTTAGCGACAAAAATTCTTCCCAAAGAATCTTTGTAAACTTGATGAACAATTCCGATTCCATCTCCTGAGCCAACATTTTTATGTGTAAAAGAGCTTGCCCCATCTGTCGATATTGAAAGCCCTAAATTAGATCCTAAATAAATAGTATCATCATCTGTTATTAATATTGCTCTAATTCTATCATGAGCAAGACCATCTGCTGTCGTTAAATTAGTAAACGTTTCACCACTATCTGTGGAAATCGATAAACCTGCAGAGGTTCCAACATATA
The DNA here is from genome assembly GCA_964342535.1 of uncultured Bacteriovoracaceae bacterium. Taxonomy (GTDB): domain Bacteria; phylum Bdellovibrionota; class Bacteriovoracia; order Bacteriovoracales; family Bacteriovoracaceae. The sequence continues at coordinate 398 of CAYFHZ010000152.1, forward strand.
TTTTACCGCTACTATCTTTTGAAACTGAATATGTTTGATTACTTCCTAAGCCGTGAGTGGTTCTTTTTAAACTAAAACTCCTTCCGGAATCGTTTGATATTGCCAGCCCTCCATATGTTGCTATGTAAAGGTCTGTATTATTATTGGTATAAAAACCATCTGCATAATTGTAAAGAGATGAAACATAAGGCAATGAAGTATAGTTCTCAAAACTATTTCCTCCATCATTTGAAATCGATAAGCCTGCCGAGGTGCCAATATACACTACACCGTTAGAAGAGAAAGCAATAGCTTGAATGATATTACTACCAAGTCCATCAGCTGTAGTTTTTGTTGTAAAACTAGCACCACCATCTGATGAAATGGATAGTCCACTATCAGTTCCAGCATAAATTTTTCCAGATGAATCTACATTTACAACTTTTACCGTATTACTTGCAAGACCATTTGAGGTTGTAAAATTACTAAAACTTAAGCCATCATCTTGTGAAATAGAGAGTCCGCCATTTGTCGCTGCTAAGATTGTATCATCAGAAGTAATATGCAAGCTACTGACATATGTATCACCAAGACCATCTCCCGTACTAACATTCGTATAACTTGCACCATTATTAGTAGAATATCCAAATCCAGTACTTTGATAAGCAACAAAAATAGTACCACTACTGTTTACAACAATATCCAAAACTCCTGCCGTCATATTTCTAGAAAAACTACTTCCTTGATCAAACGAATAGCTAAAACCAAGGCTATCTATCGCATAAACATTATCATCAGAGTTAATAAAAAGTTCCCTATAGCCTGCCCCAAAACCAACGTTATCAACTGAAGTTAGATTAGTATAACTAAGTCCACCATCAGAGCTTTTTGAAAGCCCTCCATCAGTTGCAATATAGAGGTTACCTTGACTGTCTTGCTCAAAATCTGTAATTCTAACTCCCGATAATCCATGTATCATAGATTTATAAACGTACTGAGAACTTCCAACCTTTGAAATACCCATCCCATGATCTGTTCCGATATAGACATTATCAGAAGGGTCAATATAGATACTTAGGATATTACTACTGGGAAGAGATGTGTAAGTAGATAGTGAGAATGGAAGTTCTGTGCTCGAAGTAAGTGATTTTATCTGAACTGTCTTTAAGCTCTCAGTATTAACTCCAGTATTATTGGAATCATTTAGTGACAAGGATATATTTTGAGTACCTAGCCCAGATAAAGTAGTTCCCCCAACACCTGAGGCAATATTTATGATAAGGTTTCCAGATACTAGTCCACTTGGTACTAACTCTACCTGGCCATTAAAATTTGTAACTCTCTCTCCAGCATTGTTAACAACTTCAACTTCAACGTAAAATACATCCCCTTCGTTTACAGATGAAATTTCAGAGATAATAAAAGATGCATTACTGGTATCCAATGAAATTGTACTTTGTGCTAGGTGTACATCAACATTGCTGTTGCATGAAATAAATACCAAAAATAAAATTACAGAATTAATAACTCTCATATCAATAATTATCGTATATAACTAAATTTAATTCCAGATTGGAAATTTTTATCTCAATTAATCTAATGTTTTTAAGTACTTAAATTGTTTAATTAATTTTAATACAATCATTTCTTTAAAATGAACCATACAAGTGTTGCATATTATTGGCATAAAGATGGCCAAACATAGATCATTTCAGTATAAGAGCCCCTTATGAGTGAAGACCAATTAGCTGAAAAAAAACGTAAAACCAATGAAAATGACCGCATCTTTGATGAGTCGTTTGAATACACCCATGAAAATCCTTATCATGACAGACTTGCAGTGTTTGATGAGTTCGTGCTTCGTGATATAGAAGGCGAAGAAAACGCTGGTAAATGGAAGGAAAATATCTTTTCTAATCACTCTCCGCTAGAAGTTGAAATCGGAACTGGTTATGGGCATTTCATGATGGAACATACTCAAAAATATCCTAATATTAATTTTGTGGGACTTGATCATCGTTTTAAGATAAGTTTTCATCTTGCAAAAAAACTTAATCAGCTGACTCATAAAAATTTTAGATACCTCAGAGCTCGTGGTGAAAGACTGGGCTTTCTTTTTGGAGAAAGTGAAGTTTCCAAAATCTATTATTTCTTTCCCGATCCATGGCCAAAAAAACGACATCATAAAAAACGTCTATTTCAACAACGCTTTCTAGATGAAGCGTACAAAGTTTTAGAACCTGGCGGAATGCTTCTGGTTAAAACTGATCATGATGGTTACTTTGATTGGATGCTTGCTGAGCTCCAAGAAGAAAAACGTTTTAAAATGACCTTAAAGACTTTCGATCTACATTCTGAACATCCTGAGCATTTTCTGGCTTCATTTATCACCAAATTTGAAAAGATCTTTCTTGGAAAAAGTATTAAGATAAAAGCATTGGTTTTAGAAAGTTTAAAATAAATGGCCTCAATAGACGAAGCAAAAGAAATTATTAAAGGTAATCCCATATCGAGTATTATCTCGTTTTATATCCCTATAAATAAAAAAGGCGGGAATTTTGAAGCTATTTGTCCTTTTCATGGTGATAGTCATCCTTCTTTAAAAATTAATGATTCCAAAGGAATTTATAAATGCTTTGCCTGTGGTGCAGCAGGTGATTCAATTGAGTTCGTTAAAAATAAACTTCATCTTGAGTATGTTGATGCCATTAAAGATATTGCGGGGCATTTAGGCTTAAGCATCGAAGAAAAGCAAAATAAGCACAGAAATCCCAAATATGAAATGGGGCTCAGGGTCTTAAAGGCTGCTAATAAATTGTATAGAAAAGTGGCCATTGAAAAAACTCCTGACAGTTTTCATGATTTTGTAAAAAAAAGAAAGCTAAATGAAGATTCTCTCAAAAACTTTCAAATAGGCTATGCCCCCAAAGCGAGCTCACTGACTCATTACTTGAACTCTATTCCTGAAAAAGAGCGTAAATTGGCAATTGAGTCCGCTAAAGAGATTGGAATCATTAGAAATAGTAAGAGCGGACAGGGTCAATATGACTTTTTTAGAGACAGAATAACCTTCCCTATTTGGGACCATTCAGGAAAAGTTCGTGGATTCTCTACTCGTGCAGTGCGTGATGACCAAGTACCTAAATATCTAAATTCAGGCGAGTCATTCATATTTGACAAGAGTCATATCCTTTATGGATTCAATCTTGCAAAAGCTTCTATACGTGAGAAAGATCACGTTATAATAGTAGAAGGAAATATGGACGCTGTAACACTACATCAATTTGGATTTAAGGCTTCAGTCGCAACGATGGGAGTTGCTCTAGGACAAAGTAATGTTCGTCTGCTTACAAATATGACCAAAAATATCTTTCTTGCCATGGATAGTGACCCTGCTGGAATAAAGGCCATGGAGAGAATTAATAATGATTTCTTAGCTCTGGACATCATTCCTAAATTTATTAGTTTTTCTCCAGCAAAAGATCCAGACGAATTCCTACACGAATATGGAAGACTAGAACTTATAGATCGAATTGAAAAAGCACCGACTTTTTTAGATTTTCTTATAAATGAGAACATCCCTAAATCTATTCCAGAAAGCACAGATCAAAAATTAAAGATATTGCGAAAAACATTTGAAATTATAAGCCCCGTCAAATCTAGACTCTTTGCGCAAGAAAAAGCCATTGCAGTGGCCAAAACTCTTGGTCTGAGATCTAGCAATGAAGACATAGTGCAGGAATTTAAAAATTTTTTAGAGCAAAATCAAAAACCTACATCTAATAAAGTAAAAACAGATACTTACACAGAACCTCCTGTTGAGATCTATGAAGATCATCCAGTAATATACGAAAATGATTTTCTACCTCCTACCGAAAATACATCTGTACAAGTTTCTAAGGTCGAAAAATTAGTGCTTGAAACTTTTCTTATGCACCCAGACTGTATTTTAGATAAACAAATTACTGAAATACTTGATAAAATAGAGCATTATGAGGTAAAAAGAATAGTTCAGTGGTTAGAAAAAATTTATTTAGAGATAGACGAGGCTGATTATGTTGTCTTCGTCCAAGAAAAAATGAAAGAAGCACTACCTGATGACATTAAATCAATAATGGCTTCAAGTATATTTAACTACACTGATGAAAAGCTCGATAAGGGAGTTAAAGAAAAACTACTCTTTGATTTGAGCAAAAAACTTGATGAGTCTCACCTTAAGAACAAAAGGCAAGAGCTCATTAAAAAACAAAGTGAAGCCTTGACGGATGCAGATGGGCTCACCATATTGCAAGAAATACAGCAAGTTGAAATGCAACTACTTGCACTAAGACAAAAGAAATAATTGGAGTTAGAATGTCAGTACTTTCCGCTTTTTTAAATTCAAAAGACTTCTCTAAGCTCATTCTAAGAGGTAAAGAGCAAGGCTTTCTAAGCCCTGAAGAAATTAATGATGCTATTCCTGCAAGTGTTGTTGATTATCATGAGCTAGATGTACTTTTGGCAAAACTAGAAGACATTAACATTAGTATCAACAAGCTTGAAGAAGATGAAGATGGTGATTCAATTACGGAAGCGACAGAGCTCGAGTTGATCGATGAGGCTTTATCAGCACAAGAGGAAAAAGAGCTTAAGTCATCCTCTTCTGATCCAGTTAAACTTTACTTGAAAAAAATGGGTTCAGTAGCACTTCTCACAAGAGAGGGTGAAGTAAAAATAGCCAAAGAAATTGAGGAAGGAGAAAAAGAAATTGTTCTATCTTGCCTTAATTCTAAACATGCACTTGAAGAGATATCTCGCTTAAAAGAAAAAGTTTTACAAGCTGAAGATCAAAATGAATTTGAAAAAGACCTTGTCAGAGGTCTTGATGATGAATCAACTGAAAAAGAAATTGAAAAAGAAAAAGAAAGAATCCTTAATGTTTGTGATCACGTAAATGAGCTTCTTACTGAAATTGTTAATACTGATGGAACACTTAGAAAATTAACAAAAGAAGAAAGTAAAACAATGGGTGTTGTTGAAGAGGAACTTGTTGATTTAACCTTCAACAGAAAAGTTATCAATAGCTTCACAGAACCAGTTAAAGGATATTTTCTACAGTTTAAAGAGCTTTATGATCAACAAGAAAGAATTTATAAATTCTTAGAGGTTGAGTCTGATCAAGCATACAGAGAACTCTATGATAAAGTCATTGATGATGATTCTTACAAAAGAAAACTTGCTCGACACCTTTACACAAGTGATGGAAAAATTGAGCAAATGATCAGAAATCAAGAAGATATTCTTAGAAAACTTAGAAGACTTCAAATTGATTCAGGAATGGTCTTTGAGGATATTGAAAAAGTTTTCAATATCATCACAACAGGTGAGGAAAAAGCTGATGATGCTAAAGCTCAACTCGTTGAAGCGAACCTAAGACTTGTTGTTTCCATCTCTAAAAAATATACAAATAGAGGTCTTCAATTCTTGGATCTTATCCAGGAAGGTAATATTGGCCTTATGAAAGCGGTAGATAAATTTGAATATCGTCGTGGTTATAAGTTCTCTACATATGCAACTTGGTGGATCAGACAGGCCATAACAAGAGCTATTGCTGATCAGGGACGTACGATTCGTATTCCTGTTCACATGATTGAAACAATCAACAAACTTGCTCGAACAAACAGACAACTTGTTCAAGAACTTGGTAGAGAACCAACTCCTGAAGAAATTGCTGAGAAAATGGAAATGAGTGTTGATAAAGTCAAGAAAGTATTCAAAATATCAAAAGAACCTATTTCTCTTGAAACTCCAATTGGAGAAGAAGAAGATAGTTCACTTGGAGACTTTATTGAAGATAAAAAAATCATTTCTCCACAAGATGCTGTCATGAGTATAACTCTTTCTGAACAAACAAGGTCTGTTCTTTCAACTTTAACTCCTAGAGAGGAAAAGGTTCTAAGAATGAGATTTGGTATTGGTGAAAAATCTGACCACACGCTTGAGGAAGTTGGTCAAGATTTCTTTGTTACTAGGGAGAGAATTAGACAAATTGAAGCAAAAGCCCTAAGAAAGCTAAGACATCCTAGTAGAGCACAACTTTTAAAGTCTTATATCGATAACTAGATTGCATGTCGCATTCTAGAATTTAAATATTAAAAAGATTTAATTTGAGCCCCCTCTAAATGAGGGGCTTTTTTATTCATTTTAAGTAATCTTTCTGCTATAATAGTGACTTTGAATTGACTCGGGAAAATAGATGCTAAATGTAATTCCGCATTCTCTTATTGAAGGCGCAGAAAAAATCTTTTCTAAGCAAACTGTTATGAAAGCAAAACAGTTGCTGCAAACTGGGAGAATAAGTGTTTCATTTAACAAAGAACGTGAAAGTCGTTTTGTTGTAAGTGGGATTGTCACGGATTCTGAAGCCCATCAATCCAAA
>CAYFHZ010000153.1:0-6783 GCA_964342535.1 uncultured Bacteriovoracaceae bacterium
AAGTGTAAACCATGTCTCCGGTATTAAATGTAAAGTATGTCTCCGGTATGGACCTCGGTGAGAGTTATAGTAGCTTAGTAATGTCTTACGAAATATTTGGGTTGGTTGAATGGCGCTTTGTTCAAGATTCGACCACTACACTTTCGCTCCTGCTCAAGTTGCGAAGCCTCCCCTCGCTTGCTGCTCGTTCGCATCCAGCTCACTTTGAGTGCTTTGCATTCCGCAAGCTCCCCTTCTCATCTCTCACTTGCCCTCAAACCATTAAATCAAAAAGCCCCCATGCTCTAGGAGCTGCGAACGAAGTTGAGAGAGCGTACACATAGTACGTGACCGAAACTGAGTTGAGCTTGTGACGACGATGATGGGGACTTTTTGGTTTAATGGCGCGGCGTGAGAGATTCGAACTCCCGACCAAGTGGTTCGAAGCCACCTACTCTATCCAGCTGAGCTAACACCGCGCTTATTTCCTAGTCTTTCAACTAAGAAGACCAATAATATACCAAATATCATTATAGCTAAAGCAATAAATACTTCAGAATTTAAACTTTCTGGAAAAACAACTTGATCACTAAGAATATGAGTTTTACCTCTAACGATTTTCTTTTCTAAAACTTCTCGCCATGGCCATATTTTTTTAAGAGAGCCTATCATGAAACCAGTAAGTGTACACATCATCAGATGATGAAATCGGGATAAAAGGTAATTTAGGACTTTTGAGAAACTGAGAAGACCAACCAGGCAGCCTAATGAAAAAATAATAATAGTGCTGATACTTTCAATATGGAAAGGATTCTTTAAAGCAGCAGTGACAAATAAATATTTACCTAAAATCAAAAGAATAAATGAACCACTTATACCAGGTAAAATCATAGCGCAAATAGCAATTGCTCCAGATAAAAAAATCATTATTGGAGTATTTGCCGTTTGAACAGGAATAAGCGATACAATTGCATATCCGATAAATGTTCCTAATATAACAAATAGAATACTTTTAGGGGCAATATCATTTTTAAGATTTTTCCCGATATAAAGAATTGAAGATACTATAAGACCAAAAAATAATGACCATGTATAAACTGAATAATTCTCCATCATATAATGCATAATTTTAGATAATGAGATAATCGCAGTAAAAATGCCAGCAAAGAGAGGAGTAAGAAAAGATAGATTTGCTCGTTTAAAAAAACTCTCAAATTGACGCTTTAATAGAAGCTTTACAAGATGATGGTCATACTGACTAATAGTTTGAACAAGTTCGTCATATATACCTGTTATAAGAGCGACCGTACCACCAGAGACACCTGGAACAATATCAGCAGCTCCCATCGTAAAACCTTTCATGATTAGAGAAATGTCTATTTTTTTCATTGTTCTACACTACTTTCTTCAACTTGATCTTTATTTAGTAATTCATCGATCTCTTCAATATCATATTCAGTAAGACCATATGGATTCTCTTTATCATTAAGGTCTTCATCAAGATATCTTTTACCAAAGTTTTCTTCAAGCTCATCAAGTGATTCCTGCTCTTCAAGTTCAAACTTCTTCTCTAATGCATTAAGATTCTGATTTTCTAATAGTTTATCTTCATCTAATCTTGCTTCATTAAGCATTTTTTCAGCAGTTTCGAGTTCCCCTTCAAGTCTCTCAAGAGCTCTTAGGTCTTTTTCGTTTTCGAGTAAAGCCGATTTTTCTTTTTCTTGTCTTTCTAACTCTGAAAGCTCATCTTCTGTAAACTGAATTTGATCAGCTTTATCCAGAAGAGAATCGTTAAGATCATCTAGATTAAGTTCAACATCTAAATTATCCAAAGCTTTATTTGACATTCTTGTTGCTTCATTGGCCGAAATTTTATTTTTAAGAAGCATTGCTTTTGCAGCTGCTTCTTTGGTTTTTGTAACTGCCAAGTCACCTATTTGAAAGTCTCTAACCGATTGGGTAACAAGACCTGTGGTAAAATTATCTGTAACAGTAATTGCGACTATTTCACCATTTTTATAAGTAGGATTTGGGGTAATAAGCTCACCTGTATTTCTATCTCTGAATCCATACACTTCAAATACGTTTCCTACTTCCACTCCATCAGCACGACCTCTATCGAGAAAAACAACATCTCCAAAAGATGCTTCTTCTTTAATTCTCTCGGTAGAAGCGATAAGAATAGATTCTATAAGTCGAGGATTAAAATTCTGTGTTATTCTTTCAATTTTAGGTGTATATATAGTAACTCGGTCCCCTCTTCTAAACTCTTCAGATATCTCTAGAACTTTACATTCCCATAGCCCTTCATGTTTTTGAATGACTTCAATATGTCCATTAACAACATATTTAAACCCTTTTCTATCTGAGTGGGGATGAACAATTTCCCCTTGGGATGTATAGATTGAAAACTTATCACCAACGACAATATCAATATTTTCATCAAACTTTACATAAACTTTATCAAGAGGTGTAAAAAATATTTTTTCATCAACAGCTGCTTCTACTCGTCCAAAATCTTGAACAACATTATTAGTAATAAATGTGTTTAAATGAAAACCTTCTTTATAGTTATAAATAACTTTAGCATTTTTATCAAAACCAGAAGCATCAAATTCAGCTTCTGGAATACTGATAAGAAAATCTATCCTTGGTGGTTCATAAGCTTCATATTCTTTAGTTAACCCATACTCTCCAATCGCATCAAGATCTTCTTTTGTATCTCCTGTAGAATATTGCAGGTAAAAACCTTCACTTTGAAGACGTTGCCTTTCATCTAACCAAGGTGGTTTTACATCATTACCCCATTTGGAAAATTCACCATCAGTTTGTGCAAGAATTTTATTACGAGCTTTTTGAACTTCTAAACTTGGCAGGGTACTATCACTTCCAGTTGTAAAGGTTAGAATCATACCAGGTTCAATTTCATGAGGATTTGTAATAAATGGGTTTAAGGCCCAAATTTTTGCATAATAGAATCCTGACCCAAAAATTCTCTCGGAAATTTTCCAAAGCCAGTCACCTTGTACTACCTCATAGGTTCCGCCAGCAGATTTACCTGCAATATCATTCCATTCTTCACTAGGTATTTGACCTTGCATCTTTTTGGCCATTTCAAGTAAATCTTTTTCAAGCTTTCCAACTTCAAAGATCATTTTAGCTTCAGTTGAATTAATATCACCAGAACTTAGAATATTGATTTTTTTAGAACCTGCTTTTGAATTTTTTGCTTCTTTATTATCTTCTATGACTTTTTCATTTTCTTCAGGTAATTCAAAGTCAACTTTACCAATGTCATCCATTAAACTTTGTAAGTCATCGTTTTCAACAGTCTGCTCTTCTGGGGAAAGAGTCTTTTCAGCTTCAAGCTCCAAGGGGTCTGCATTAGTATTTACTTCCTGTGTAGTATCTGAAGATATAGAGCCATCCTCATTAAAATCTTCCATGAGTATTTTCATATCATCAGGATCTTCCAACTCAAGATCAACAGTTTGTCCAAAAACTTGTGATGAACTCAAAATAAAAATGCTAAATAATAAAGCTTTGTAGTCTTTCAAACTATACCCTAATTTCAAAGAAGTCTTTTAATATCGATTCATATTTTAATTGTTTATCAGTTAAACCAAGTTGCCCACTACATTTACCTGCATAGTTAAGAGCATCGATGACTGCTGAGGAAAATGAGTTTTGTCTTATTATTGATTCGAAAACTTGAAGAGCAAGATCATATTTTTTTTGCCCAAAGTAAATTTCACCAATATGCTTTCTCGCCCTTACTGCAACTTGAGGCATACTTGATTTTTCCAAAAATTGAAAAATTTCAAGGGACTCTCCAGCTTTTCCACTTTCTTTTAGGTTTACCGCTTTTTTATAAAGATCAATTTCCTTCATTGCATCATCGACTGTTATAGGTTTTGTCGCTTTCGCAGGTGTAGAAGCTATTCCATCCTTACCAAATACATCAATACTTTCAGTCGATATATTATTAGGGTTTGCCCCCATATTTTGAGTTAATTTTTCGCTTTTAAGATTTTCATATTTAGTATTTAAGCCTTTATACTTTTCCATTAAATCGTCGTATTGTTGACGACTCACCCATTTAACTTCTTGATTGACCTTACGAGGTGAATCATCTTCCAATAGATTTTTTCTCGTGGATTCAACCCAACTTGAACATGAGACTACAGAAATAAGAATTAAGGTACTTGATATTAAAGAATATTTAGATAGCATTTGTCCTCCATGACAAAATGTTATTTCGAATGCGCTACATTATTATTTTAAGACTTGAGCTTATGCTAAGTCAATGTTATTAAAGCCAAATTAAAGGATTTAATGTGAAGACATACATAGATAGTCAAGAACTTATTCAATATACCCTAAGAATGTCAAAAATAGATACTAGCTTTTTCTATTTTACTCTTGAAGCAAATGAAAATATAGCTTTCTACTCAACTTTAGATTTTGAAAAGGGACAAACTTATCGAGATATTATTGTCCATATTACACCTGAATTAGGATTGAGCTTTGCTAATATTTTAAAACATTTACAAAGCTCAAGAAAAATCGAAATTTTAAATCAAACTTTAATCAAAGAGAAATCTTAGAAAATAATTACAAATTTTCTTTAATAAAATCGATAACATCATCATGGTGTGTTTTCGTTTTAACTTTATTCATAATATGCTTTAATTTTCCATCTTTTCCTATAATAAACGTCTGTCTCAAAATACCATCATATTCTCTGCCCATAAATTTTTTAGGTCCCCATGATCCGTATTTATCAGCGATTTTATGATCTTCATCAGAAAGAAGATCAAAATTGAGACCATCTCTTTCTGTGAACTTTACTAATCTAGCAACTGCATCTGGGCTAACTCCAAATACGACTGTATCTAGCTTTGCAAATTCTTTTTTATAATCTCTAATTCCACAAGCTTGAGTCGTACAACCTGGTGTCATGGCCTTGGGATAAAAATAAAGAACAACATTTTTTTTGCCTTTAAAATCTTTTAAACTCACTTTCTCATTATCTTGATTTAAAAGAGTAAAAGCTGGGGCCATTTTGTTTAAACTTGGTAATTGATTCATAAATACTCCTTTTACCACTTATCTCGTTTTTGTCTTAAATCAGTGAAGGTTTTCTCTTGCATATTATCTTGTAAGAAAAGTCGAAAAAATGGATTAAATAGTTTTTCTTCGCCAATTGAAGTAATATAGAACTCATTTTTTTCGCTATAATTACTAATTTTATCTTCATACTCTGAAATTTTTAAATTTGAAGGTTCTATGGTTTTGGCAAATTTTAAATTGTTTATAAAGTAATCATGTGAAGGATAGATTTTGACTTTGTCTTCTAATGGAATAAATTTATCTTTAATTGTTTTATATAGATCAGAAACATTTCCTCCATTTTTACAATTTCCTACACCTGCGTTAAAAACCGTGTCACCAGTTATAACTCCAATACACTGTTCTCTTTCATATAAAAAATAACATTGATGATCCGCGGTATGACCTGGTGTGTCTACACATTTTAAATATGAATATTCATCAATATATAGAACTTCATTATCATGCATTTGTAGGTGTTCTGTTCCTTCAATTTCTAGGAATTTTTTATTATCTGCAATATGATCAAAATGTTTATGGGTATTAAGTAAAAACTTTGGTCTTAACCCCAACTTTTTTGTATGGGGCAAAGTTTGACTTAAATCTGTTGGGTCAAAGAAAATTGCATCCTTAGACGTTTCACTGTATAAAATATAGTTAAAGTTTCTAAGAGAATTATTTATAAATACTTGAATAATTTTCATATAACACCTGAGGATTTTATGATTACAGCTAATATTATTTATACTTCGTTCTATCTTTTTTTTATAACAAGTCTGATTGTTAAAACAGCTCTTTTACTTTTAAATATGAAACATGTTAAGGCTCACTTTAACCAAGTTCCTTCCCAATTTCAAGACACCATTTCATTAGAAGATCATCAAAAAGCACAAAATTATACTCTTGATAAAAATAAATTAGGGCTTATCTCCCTGCTCTTTCATGCCGTTATTTTAATTTTATGGATTGAAACACCTGCCTTAAACTCTTTACTTTATTTCGGGACATCAATTGTAGATTCTCCAATTCACCAAGGAGTTTTCTTTTTATTTGCATTTTCTATTATTAATTCTGTATTGGGCTTACCTGAAAGTTTATATAGTACATTTGTTTTGGAAGAGAAATATGGTTTTAACAAAACGACTCCTAAAACATTTATTGTAGACCTTATTAAGCAATTTATTGTTTCTCTAGTTATCGGTATTCCCTTTATATACTTAGTTCTTTATATTTTATACTCATTAGGCTCTATGTGGTGGCTTTATACATGGATCTTTATTATTGCATTTCAATTTATTATCATTTGGGCTTATCCAAAATTTATAGCCCCTCTTTTTAATAAATTTACGAAACTAGAGGATCAAGAACTAAAGGATGCTATTCAAGACCTTTCAAAATCAACTCAGATCAAATTTGAAGATTATTTTGTTATGAACGCATCTATGAGAAGTGCACATGGAAATGCTTACTTTACTGGTTTTGGAAAAAATAAAAGAATTGTCTTCTTTGATACACTTTTGAAGTCTTTATCGACAAAAGAAGTTATTGCTGTATTAGCTCATGAGTTAGGACATCTTAAAAGAAAGCATATTCTAAAATCAATTATTATGAGTTCTTTTTTCTTATTAGCTGGTTTGTACTTCCTTGGAAACCTTTACCAAAGTCCCGAGTTTTTTAAAGCGTTCCATTTTG
>CAYFHZ010000154.1:0-6710 GCA_964342535.1 uncultured Bacteriovoracaceae bacterium
AACAAAGTAATGAGTTGAGTTTTGAGACATTTGTAAAATCAAAATTTAGAAAAATTATATTAATGACTTTTACAATTAAAGCGGCTGGTGAGTTAGAGATCAGATTGCAGCGAGAATTTTTAAATATGGTCGAAGAAGACCAAGAAAATTCAACATATTGGCAAATGGCAAGTGACTCCCTTGATTATCTTAATGTAAGTACAATTCATGGATTTTGCTTCAAATTGATTAAAGGAGGTTACTTTGAAAATATATCTCCGGATCAAGAAATACTTAGTGATACTGAATTTAATGAGATCATATTACAACTACTTAATAATTGGCTAAGTGATGAAAAAAATAAATCATCAGAGATCTATGACATTATACTCAAAGAAAAAAATAATGTTTTTCAATCTATGCTCTCCATCTTTTCAGATGCATCCCTAAGAGATTATTGGGTTAGTATCAAGGATATTAATGATATTGAGATCGGTATAGAGTCTATTCTTAAAGAGTTGTTTCAAGCAAAAGGCCTTGTTGAAATCTTTGATGAAGATATTGATCTTGATCCCGAGTTTTCCAAAAAGGCATGGTATCCCTTTGTAGATAAATTTATTGATTTTAAGAGAAATGTTGAATTTAACTTAGATGGTGTAGCAAAAATGTATCTTTTCTTTGAAAAAGAACAGTTTAAAATCCCAAGAAAACCAACAGGAAAAGCTATTCCGCCTGAAATCGTTAATTATTATGAACTTATTAAATCGTTGAAAGATTATCTCAAGAAAAACGGAGAACATTTTTTTAAATTTAAACAATATCAAAACACGAGGGTTTCGGATTGGTTTTATATGACTAAATCTTTGGTTGACTATATTGAATCTGAGTATGCAAAGAAAAAGGGAATAACCTTTGCCGATTTAGAGTATATTGTTTACCAAGGTGTTAAAAGCGATGAAGCGGTCAAATTAATATCAGAAGAGTTTCAATATTTTATAATTGATGAGTTTCAAGACACTTCTTATATACAATTCTCTATTGTTGAAAGAATAATTCAAAAAGATTTTTCAAAACTTTTCTGCGTTGGAGATTTAAAACAGGCTATTTATGGATTTCGAGGAGGAGAGTTAAAAGTTTTTCAAGACTGTAAAAATAAAATTCCACAATATTTAGAGCTGAGCAATAATTATAGATCCCTCGAAAATGTTATCCACTTTAATAATAAAATTTTTGAAAGCATATTTGCCAAGGGGGTAGGGTTTAACGGAATTGATCCTCATGGAATTAATGTTACCCCTCAGTTATCTCCAATTGAACAGGAGAATAAGGGAAATGTTCTACTGCTTGAAACGAACCTTAGTTTTCTAGAGGAATATAAGCTAAAAAACTCTGATGTTGACTCCATTGAGATGCTTGTGATCTATAACCAGATAACTGATCTTATTAGTCGAAGAGAGAATATTGCAATACTTTATAAGAAGTTACGACCAAGTTTATTATTAATTAATAAACTTATTGAAGAGAATATGAGTTTTACTGCTCAAGTTAAGATTCCTTTCTTGGAAGATCCGATTATCGGTATTTTTAATTTACTCTTAGAATACCCCCAAAATATAAGCCAAAAGAAAAGTGATTTTGTATTTTTTATGATTGATTCTTACATGAGTCTTATGGGAACAGAAAATAAAAAATCGATAGATTTAGGTTTATTCTATCAAAATATTAAGAATATTGGTTTATATCACGCATTTTGTGACCTTCTTGATATATTAGGTATTAAGAATTCGAATTATAAAAATAATTTACAACAAATTAAAACAATCATTAAAGCAGCAAACGGTGAACTCGATGAAATTCTATTATTATTAGGACGAATGAGTTCAAGCGCTTATTCTCTTGATTTTCAATATGGAGAAACCCCACAAGATATCATCATTATGACTGCTCACGCCTCTAAAGGGCTTGAGTTTGATCATGTATTCGTGGGAGGTCTTTACACTAATGAAAACTCACCAATGATGACCTCTAGCATTGGTAAGATACCTCTAAGTTTTAAGTGGACTGATAGTATCCACGGAAAAAAAAGGTATAAGACTCCATATTTAATTTGGGAAGAAGAGCTTTTAAAGCAAAAAGAATTTAGTGAGTCCAAACGTCTTTTTTATGTTGCCAATACTCGTGCTAAGAAAAGCCTCAATTTAACTGTGTTAGACTTTGGCGCTACAAAAAGAAGTAAAAATCAATCAAGTTCTTGGGCCGCAGGTATCAGTTCATGGTTAGATGATAACCCAGTAAATCTTTTTGAAATGAAACCTATTAATATTCAAGATCAAGTTGATTTAGCGAATTTTGAGAATGAGGTTATTCAACTACCGCTATTTCATATTGATAATATTGGTCTGCTAAATATTAACTCTGATGAGAAAAAAGTATATATTCCTGAGCTTTCCGTTACAAGACTTGCTACAGTAGTTGAGTGCCCTCGTAAATTTTATTTCCAAAATATTTTAAAAATATCAAATGAAGAAATTGGTCTAGTGGATTCTAGATCTGACTTAGAACTTGAAGATGAATTGAGTGATACGCTTACTTCTCATTCTTTTCTAGCTAGCTCAGCTAAAAGAGGTACTGAGCTACATGAACAAATATCAAAAGTTATACAAGAAAATTTATGGGAAGTTGAACGAAATGATAACACCATTTCCTGGGTTGTGGAAAAACTTAGAAAATATCTTGAAAACTTTGAATTGATTTCTGAATATCCGATAAAATTTGAATTGTTTGACTATATGTTATCAGGAATACCGGATCTCATTATTCGGCCATTGACTGAGGTGAGTACTCATGAGATATGGGACTTCAAAACAGGTGCATTATCAGAAGAAAAGCTTATTCCATATTGGTTTCAGCTAATGTGCTATGCTTATGCTGAATTTAAGTTTCTAAATTTAGCTCCTGATTATAAAATTAAATTAGTCCTTTGTTTTATTGATGAACAAAAATTAGTTGAAAAAGAAGTCACAATCTTTGATGTTGAAAAAAACTTGAGTAAAGCTCTTGAAAAACTTGTAAATTTCGAAGAAGAAAATCTTAATGCTTGTAAGTATTGTAGTTATAAAATAATTTGCCAAAAATAACTTTCATTTATTGCGTCAAATACAAAAAATGTTAAAATTTAATTAGTTAGAAAGATGTTATAAAAACCAGGGAAGGTTTATGCAAAAGTTAATTTCACTTGTCGTACTTTTATGTTCCACTTTTGTCTTTGCCGCAGAAGATTCAATGTACAATTTTTCATGGCTTGATCAAGACAAAGAGGTATATGTTTTACAGAATAGAAAATTCAGAAAAAAAGGTAGTGTCTATATTGGAGGAACATATGGTCGTGCCCTTTCAGGTGCATTTATAGATAGTTCTGAAATAAATGTCATGGCCGGATTCTTTTTTAATGAAAACTGGGGAATCGAGCTTTCCTATACAGATGCTGAAGGAACCGAGAACAAAACCAGTGATAGTGTTAAAAGCCAAGGGGCCAAACCATTCTATAGAAAGGTTGATAAGGCGACATCTGCAATGCTAATGTGGTCACCATTTTATTCAAAAATAAATACGTTTAATAAAATTTTTTATTATGATTGGATGTTTGGTTTGGGAATGGCAAATGTAGATACCATCGATAATAGAAATATTTTCTTAGGCGGTAGTAGTGCTAATGTTGAAACAAAAGAATCCTTAAGTGGTGTTACTTGGATGACGGCCTTAAGGTTTTATATTTCACCAAGCTGGAGTGCAAGATTAGATTTTAGAGCTTTACACATTAACTCTGACTTTGTTGTTGGAGATGAAAGTGATCAAACGGAAAGTGAAAAAAGATGGTCGCATTACTATAATTTTAATGTGGGATTAAATTACACATTTTAGATTTAAAGGATGAACAGGATGTTCTCAAAAAAAATAGTTTTAAGTCTTTTGCTTATTCCTTGTTATGCTATAGCCTCTTGGAATAGTTCAAAGCATGTATTTGAAAAAGCTAAGAAAAGCGAAAAGCATTATTTATTAGTAAACGAGTTACTTGAATCCGGATACTATTTTTCTAGTCTACCTCTTTTGAAAGAATATCTAGTAAATGACTCAAAAAATTTACCAAAGAGAATGGAGAGAAACCTATCTCGAGCTGTGCAGTATGTCGGCTTGAAGCAGCTTGAGTCTCTTCCCAGTAAATATCTTCAAAGATCATTTTCAGAAACAATTGCTTTTGTATTGGCCAAAAAAGCTCTTAATGTTGGATCTTTGAATGAATCATTACGCTTTATAAAGAAAATTAGCTCCGATCATTTTTTATATCCCTATGCTAAAAATTTAGAGGGAGTACTATTTGCGAGAATAGGAAAAAACAATGAAGCATTAAATGCCTTTAGAATTTGTGAAAATGTTAGTTCAAGTAACAGTCGAAACTTACAACAAAATAAAGATATTTGTACTGCAGGTATTGCACGAATAAAGTTTGCAATGAAAGCCTATAACGAAGCAGATTTACTTTATCTGGATATAGAAAAATCGTCTTCAATATGGCCCCAAATATTATTTGAAGAAGCTTGGAATAGTTTTTATCAAAAAAACTATAACCGAACTCTTGGAAAACTTGTAAGTTATAAAGCACCAGTATTTGAATATATGTTCAATCCTGAGGTAGAGGTGCTTACAGCATTGAGCTATATGAAGCTTTGTTTGTATTCTGATGCAAAAAAAGTGGCATCAGACTTTAGAGATAAATATTGGAATGATTTTAAAACTTTAAATAGACTACTTAAGCGCTATAAAAAAAGATATTCAAACTATTACGAACTAGCTCTTTCTTTTGAACAATTTGGTCGATCAGAGAATAGATTGATTTTGCGATTAATGGGTAGTATTTCACAAGAAAATGCATATAAAGATTTAAAACGACAAAAAGTTTTAGCTGAACAAGAAATGCAAAAAATTAGGGGAGAGAGAAACTCTAGATTTAAGCGTTTCATGGTTAAAAATTTAGAAGAAACAATAGACTCATATCGAACTCTTATCGGTGTCTACGTGAAAGATAGACTTCTTACTTACTATACTCAACTTTATAAAGCATTTGAGGGTATGAGTTATATCTCACTAGAAACCCTGGCCCAGCGTAAAGCAAAGTTATATTCATTTGAAAATAAAGAGCGTTCCAGAGGTGATGTTCAGTATATAGAGCGAAATGAGAAACAATATTTTTGGGACTTCAATGGTGAGTTCTGGGCAGATGAGCTAGGTGATTATGTATTTGCTCTTAAGTCGGAGTGTTAGATGAAGTTAATTTCTATATTTTTTATATTTACCTTTGTTTTTCAAATTTATGCGAACGAATTAGATAAAAGGCGCTCACAAATTATTCAGGTGATTAATGAAGAATTAGTGGAAGTATCAAAGTTGAGTGATCAACGAAATCATAATGATCCTGATCTGCTGTTAAGAATGGCTGAGTTAAATTTAGAGAAGGCAAGGCTTTACAGAGAAGAAGAGAATGAAAGATTTCTTGAAATTGAAGCAAGTAAAAGATCAAAAATCAATCAGCGTAGTTTTTTTGCGAATTCGACGAAGTACTTTATTCAAGCTAATAAACTCTGTTTAAAAATAACTAAACGGTTTCCAAGATATCCGAAACTGGCTGATGTGTATTATATTCTTGGGTTTAATGCTAAGGAAGCAAATAAGCAACGTTTAGCTGCGAAATACCTCAGTAAATCTACGAAAAGTGCTAAGGAGCCTCAAACTAAAGTTAAAGCTCAAATTTCTCTAGCTGAAATATATTATAATGAAAAAAAATATAATAAGGCCATTCCTCTTTATGATTCAGCTTTAAATTCTAAAACTGATAAATGGTGGACAAAGGATTCATTCAATTTAGCGTGGTCATATTTTCGTGTTAACAAGTATTCAAAGGCAATCTCAATAATGGAGGAAGTCTTTGAGGTATCATCTGATACTCGTTTTATTGATATGAGACCTCAGGTAGAAAGAGATATTGGCTTGTTTTACGCAACAGCCGATAGAATTGATAATGGAATTCGTTTTTATAAGAAAATAGGAATTAATTTTTCAGAGCAATTATTGCGGATCGCTAGTGCATTACTTAACCAGGGAAAATATGATTTTGCGTATAAAGTTTTGTCTCAAGCAAAAAAATATGAAAAGAATGAATCAAGAAGAGTCGAAATCTTTTTAGAACAATTAAATCTCTATGAGAGGTTTGGTAAATATCCAAATCACTTAAAGACTTCGAAGGAGCTTCTTCCTTTATATAGAAAAAAACTTCTCTCGGATAATCAAAAAACAAGTTATGTTTTTCAAATGGAAAAAGTTGCAGCCATCATCCAAAGACAAGTTGTAGGAAAAGCTTATATTAGGCTAGCAAAGCAAAGAAAAATTAAGGCCAATATGGTTTTGAGGTATTATGACTTACTCACGATTGTGAATGGTGATAAGACTGACGAATATGCTTACATTCAAGCTGAAACGAGCTATGTTACAAAACAGTATAATTCTTCTTATGAATATTATAAAAAATCTTTTGAGTATGGACAAAAAGGAAAAAACTCAAAATTTAAGAGAAAAGCAATGGATGGTATGCTTTCTTCAATTGGAAAGTTAAAGAACTCAACTGAAAAAAATGTATATGTTTTTGAAGCATATCTTGCTATTTGGCCAAATGATAAATT
>CAYFHZ010000155.1:0-6698 GCA_964342535.1 uncultured Bacteriovoracaceae bacterium
GAGATTTAGAGAGCTTGGTTTTACTAAATTCTATTCAGAGCGAAAGGCAAAAGAGCACTCACCTTTTGGAGAGCTAATTCCTGACCTCGTGATGATTCGTGACGATAATAAAGCACTGATGATTGAAGTCGAGTTAACGAGAAAATCATTCAAGAGAATGGAAGAAAAACTAAAACAGTATAGCTCTAGTAACCTTGTCAAAAAGCTAGTCTACATATGTAAAACAGAGGCCATTAAAAAAGCTATTTTTAAAACATGCGATAAATTTCCAGAGCTAAGATCAAAGTTTGATGCTGTTACTCTTGAAGAGTTTTATTCCATTGAGTCTAGCAGAAAACTTCTTTCATGGATGGGAAGAAATTATGCTCAGTGAAAAAATTCTTCTTTTAAAATATTATATTTATCTAAGCATTCCGTGGATTATAATCTTCTTTTCATTTTCTTTAGGTGTTATGTTTGGAAAGATATTTGTAAAATATAGATCCACTAAAGCATTTCGTTACCTATTGATAAGTTTGAATATAATTTCTGTACTATTCTTAGTATGGGCATTTATTAATTATAAATATTTAATACAAAGCTTGTTTGATTCCCTTTTGGCTTATATTGTGCCCGCAATGGTTCTTGGCTTGAATCTACGCTTTACTGCAAAGCTTATAAGAACGAGTAAGGCTAAAGGAAGCACACATAGATATGCAGAAGAGTTTTATCTTGGAAAGTCTAAGCCATTACATGAGAAGTATTATTATGGTCTTGAAAATAGTGTCGTTAAAAGTGCATTATTAACTCATCATCAATTAATTTTTGGAGCTTCGGGATCAGGTAAGACTTTTTCAACGCTTAGGCCTCAATGTTATTTTGATGTGAAGTGGGGTAGAAGATTATTTATTATAGATCCAAAGGGAGATATAGACTTCTGCAACAGCGTATATTCCTGCGCTAATTACTTTAATAAATCTGAACAATTCTTTTATTTTTCGATAACCAATCCGAAAAAAAGTCATTCCTTCAATCCTCTAATAGGCATAACTAATAATGAAATAAAAGACCTTCTTATTTCGTGTACAGAATGGAATGAACCTTACTACAAAAAAATGGCCGAAATGGTATTACTAGATATTTTGGCCAATATGGAGCGACCTACTCTATCTAAAATTGCGGCCATGATTCCAGACAAAAAGGAGTTCTTAGGCCTTAAAGCAGATCTAACTATCATGTGTAAGTCAGATTACGGACGATTGATTGATTCTGAAGACGCTCCTAGTATTGAGGATCTTCATAATGATAATAAGATATGTTTCTTTTCTCTTAACACACAATCTTATCCTGAAGCCTCAGTACAACTTGGAAGAATTATTCTTGGATCTTTAATGGCGTTATCTAACAAGATCCAATCTCAGGTAGAAGAAAAAAATAGAAAGGAGACAACTATCATTGTTGATGAATTTGGCTCTTTTCTAACTGAAACTTTTATCAATTTTCTGAACAAAGCGAGATCCTCAAAGTTTAGATTGATCCTAGCAACCCAAAGCCCAGGAGACGTTGAGCTTGATGGAGATAAAACCAGAAAACAGATAGCAGACTCAACAACCGTCAAAATGTTTTTAAGGTTAAGTGATGCAGAAACAACTGAATATTGTTCATCTGTTGTAGGAACACACTCTGTTGAAAAAAGAACAAGTCGTATAGATGATAGGAACTT
Source organism: uncultured Bacteriovoracaceae bacterium (assembly GCA_964342535.1). Taxonomy (GTDB): domain Bacteria; phylum Bdellovibrionota; class Bacteriovoracia; order Bacteriovoracales; family Bacteriovoracaceae. The sequence goes on from CAYFHZ010000155.1 coordinate 1,703, forward strand.
TCACTCTGATACATACACAGGAAGTATCAGAGAGGTTGAAGAATTTATCGTACACCCCGGAACGATAAAGAAATTTGAAGTTGGAGAGGGTGTTGTCTACACTCAATCACCCTATTCTATTAGTCATGTAAAATTTGATTTTCACAAACATTATAACTTTCCTGAAGTTAGCTATCTCGAAAGCTCTTTAGCTAACTCAAGAAAAATAGCTTATGAAAATCAAAAAACCATTAAAAAGGATGAGCAAAGCTCAGCTGCTGTAGAAGACTTCCCTACAGAACTGATAGAGGAAGTCTTATGATATTTTTTAGTGGAATTACCCCTAACCCTGACGGGACGAAATTTAGCACTCGCTCTTGTAAATCCAGTAGAAAATCGGTTCCCCCTAAAGGTCTCCCCCAATTTTCAACTGGACTTCCTGCGAGACTGCGTGCCGTTTCAATTTTTGTCAGGGTCAGCCGCAATTTTTTTGTGAAGCAAGCGCGGCGTTTTTGAAGGAGGTACGTGACATGAGAAAAATGAAGAATATAAACACTGGTGAAGTTTTAAATGTTGCTGAGCACATCATTACTAAAAATCTATGGGAGTTTTATGTTTTTGATTATTTCCTAGGAAGTTCAAATGTAAATGCACTTGTTATGGGATTTGAAACTGAGATTGGACTGGTTTCTATGGATGAACTAGAGCCTCATATTTTAACCAAAACGAAAGATTTAACAGAAGTTGCAGCAGCAACAGGATGGGAGTGGATTTAACCACTCCCCTAATTAAAAATAGGAGCTAAAAAATGAATCAATTAACAATTATGGGACACCTTGGAAAAGATGCTTGGATTAACCAAAACGGAGATTGCTTACAATTTTCAATTGCCACCAAAGAAAACTGGAAAGATGAAGAAGGTAACTGGCAAGAAAGAGTCGATTGGCACCTTTGCAAAGTTTATAACAAAAAGAATGCTTCAAAAATGGAGAAGCTCAAAAAGGGAAAAAGAGTTCTAATAACAGGAAAACAAAGGAATAACTCATTCAAAGACGAGAACAACAACTGGCAAAACATTAGTTATGTTTCTGTAGATAATTTAAGAATAATTGACCGTGATGAAAATATTCCAGCCTTCACAGCAGAAGAAATTCCATTCTAGGAGACAGACCATGTATAAATACATTTTACCTTTATTGCTTATTAGCAATGTTTATTCTTATGAATATCAGATTAATGAAAGTGGAAAATTTCAAAACTGTTTTGAATCTAAGAATTTTAAAATTAACGCTTATGAAAGTTATAAAAATAATTATGTTCTTGAGGGAAAGTTTATAGCTAATGCCGTAGGAAATTGCGATTTTAATCATTCCCGCTTTAGCAAAGTAATTATTAAAGATCTTAAAACAGACATTATTCTGGATGAAACTTATCTGAGTGATCTCCCAAGACAAAAAGGAGAGAAACGATTTGCTACATTTAGAGTCTTTTTCCCTAAAAATACTTTTAATAATAATTCTAAAATCAAATTAACAATCAAACATGCGAGTGAAACATTATGAAACTATTTATTTTAAGTTATTTAATTTTATTGGCCTCATGCTCAAGCAATCAAATAGTGAAGCAAGAGATTACACAGGAGCCAAATGTATCTATACCGCCAACTGCAAAAGTTAAAATTATCAATATTCTTGATGGCAAACACGGAAGATACAGACAAAGCTCAAAAAGCTTTAAGGAATTGTTTACTTCAGCGGTTATAAAACGTAATCCATTTACGCCATATGAGAACTCATCTCTAAGAGAAATTGTTACTGATCAGTTAACAGGAACAAACTACAAGAACGAGTCAGACTATGCATTATTCTTAGACTATATTGAAAAAAACTCAATTGAGCCTTATTCAAATGATACTGAGGGTAGAAAAACTAAAGTTTATACTGCAAGAGCTATTCTAAACTATAAATTAATCAATTCTAAAACCAAAGAAGTCATTGGGGCTAATAGTATTACTCATAGAATTAGTGAGACATCGGGTGATTATCTCTATGTAAATGGTGAGCAAGTGTACGGTGTAAATCTTGACAAGGTTTCTGTTCGTTTAAGGAACTACCTTGCAAATGAATTGATTAATGAATTTAGGCCAAGAAAAGAGATAAAGTTTCTCAAGTTTAAAAAAGGTAAAAATCGAGAGTATGTTGAGTCTATTAATAAAATAAAACAAGGCCACATCAAAGATGCGATTGTTGAACTTGAAAAAAAACTTGTAACGCATCGCAAATTTTTAGACCTAGAAGATGCTAACTACAATCTTTCGTTAATGTATTACTTAAAGTCGGACAAAGAGAAAGCTTTGAAACACGCATCATTAGTGAAGGATGGCTTACTAACTCAAGATTTTAGTTACTTAACAAGTCTCATTAATGAACTTTGATTTATAAATGATGGCCAAATTAAGAAAATAAAACTTACGAATAACTTTACAATTTATCGCCATATGGCCAAAATTTATAAAGTAGCAAAGAAAAAGGAACTTTATCATGCAAGCACTTAGAGAAGATTATTCAATTTCTGCACGTGAGTTAGATTCACTTCTAAACGTCACACCGCAGGGAATGCATCATTTAATCAAGTCTATGGACATCCAAACTGAGATGAAAAAGAATAAAAAGCACATACTTCCTAAAGAAGTTAGAAGGCTTTTTGAATCTCGTGGATATTCTTATAAAAAAGAAATTCTAGCATTTTCAGTTGTTAAAGGTGGAGTTGGTAAGACTTCTCTCTCTCACTCTTTTGCAATTAGAGCGTCTCAATATGGTGCAAGAGTTCTAGTTATTGATCTTGATCAACAAGCCAACTTAACGCAAGCATTTGGTATTGATGAAGATGACCTTGCAACAATGTTTGAGGTTATTAGGCATGAAGTTGATATAAACGAAGCAATTCTTCCTATTACTGGAAATTTACACCTTCTTCCGTCTAGTATGAATATGAGTTTTCTAGACAGATACCTTCAAATTCAACAAGAAAACCTTGCTACTGTTTTTAAAGATCAAATTGATAAGGTGATTGAAAATTACGACTTCGTAATTTTCGATTGCCCACCGGCCATATCTTCTGCAACTGCTGCGGCTACATTGGCGGCCACAAGAATGGTTATGCCTGTTACTCCTATGAAGTTCTCTCTTCAGGGGCTAAAAGCAAGTATTGAAGAAATTACTCAGCTTGAAAAGAAGTTTAAAAAACAAGATCTACAAAAGAATATTGTTTTTAATAGATTCGATGGTCGTAAAACATCATCAACAGAATATTTAACGCAATTAGCAGGGTCAGAAACATACAGTAAATACATGATGAGCTGTTTCATTAGAGAAAACTCAGAATTAGAAAACTGTATCAATTTAAAGAACTCTGTTTTTGATTTTAATAAGAAGAATAATGCTAGAGAAGATTTAGACCTATTTACTAAAGAGTTAATGGGGCTAAATGAAAGTGCATTTATACAATAAGTTTTGATATTTAGGGACTAGAGACACACACATGCCACAAATAGACCTCGCAAAACTTAACAAGACTCGTAAGAAAGCAACGAAAAAGTTTCGACCTTACGATATTGATATTCCAGAGCCTAAAAAGGTAGAAGAGAATATTGAAGTTAAGCCATTAGCGACTGAAGACATTCAAAACAACACTTCTCAGGAATCTCCTGCTGAAGTTCCTGTTGTGCCTCAGAAATCTCAAGAAGAACTTGAGGCCAAGATTAAAGCTCGTCTCCAAAAGCAGTGGGAAAATGAGCTAAAATTAAAGTTACAGGAAAAAGAAAAAGAGCTTCAAGAGGCAAAAGAACAAATTTCTCAAGCTAGGAAATCGAAAGTAGCCCTTAAAGACGATTTGCCTAGGCCCACTAAGAATGAAGTTAACAATCTAACTAGAGATTTCGAGGGTGAAAATCTTAAAAACGAGATTCTTTTCAAATTTGCCAAGTCTTTGCATGATATGAAGCCTCAAACAGCTTCAATGCTTTTATATATTGCTGAAGCTACTGAGTATGGTCGCTATGAAAATGTGGCGATTCCAAGAGAAAAGCTAGACAAAGTAGTTTCTTCTCGTTTTGTAAATCCATGCCGTGATGATCTCGTAGAAATGGGGTTCATTAGCTATATCAGTGGTTACAAAGAAAACTCTAATAAGAAGGGTACATTCTACTCTCTTTCATAATCTTTCTGATAATCTTCCAAATAATTGCAAGTACTTAACAAACTTAACAATTGGGACATTAATTAAAGAGAGATATTAGTCAACTTTGTGAGTTCTTTCATTTAATATTTAATCATGAAAAACAAAGAGAACCTTATAATTTTTGACTGTGATGGAGTATTAGTTGATAGTGAGAAGCTAATAAAAGATTATGTTTTAGATCAATTATCTACTCAAGGCATAAACTCTTCTTTTGAAGTTGTAAGTAAATATTTCGATGGATCTCCACTCGATGTAATATTTAAAAGTATAGAATCAAGCTACTCAGCTGATCTCCCATCTATTTTTGAAGATGAATTCAGAGAAGAGCTAGATAAGAGATTTCAAAATCATCTTGTACCAATAAAAGGTATTATAGACGCACTAGAAGATATAAAAATCACTAAATGTGTAGCATCTAGTTCAACACTAGATAGAATAAAGCTTTCTTTGGAGAAAACAGGACTTACTAAGTTTTTTGATAATAAAATATTTTCTTCATATTTAATAAACTCATGGAAACCAGAGCCTGATATTTTCATACACGCAGCAAATGAGATGGGTTATAAGCCTAATAATTGCATTGTGATTGAAGACAGCCCTATGGGAGTGAGGGCGGGAAAAAGAGCCAAGATGAAGGTGTTAGGCTATTCTTATAATTCAAATGAAAAAGAGCTTGAAGACGAGGGAGCTATTATATTTAATGATATGTCTATCCTACCAAGTTTAATTAAAGACTTATTGAAATAATCACTCGATAAAAATACTTCTCTCAAATAGA
>CAYFHZ010000156.1:0-6670 GCA_964342535.1 uncultured Bacteriovoracaceae bacterium
GTGAATAAAGGTCTTATATTGAAAAACAGGCATGGTTTGGATCTTTTGGCGATAAGACCCTGTTATTCTCGATAGTGAAGACTTACACCTATGACAGCAGGATTGTTTGTCTGCATAGTGATGCTCAACAAACAGGTCAATAAAGCCTTTATCAAGCCATTCATCCATTCTTTTTAAATAAAATCCGTTAATTGCTTTTAAGAGAAATTTTGGTAATCTCATTACTGGCCTTCCTTTGCTTTAAATAAATTAATTGTCGTAAATTTATTTTACTTAAAACAAGTACAAGGCCAACTTTTTTAATCAACAACCTTTTTTGATAAAGATCCCAATTACTTACTTGGAATTAAACAAAATGGATGTATTTCAATAGGGTTTTCATATTTTTTAAGATCTTTATTGTAAACATAAGAAGAATTCCAATCATGGCAGGCAATAGCATCTTTTGGGGAAAGTTTAAAGTCGCCAATTGAAGTGGTAATATCTCTTGTTTTATAGATACAGGTTTTAAATTTAAGACTAATATTTTTAATTATATTGTCTTCAACATACGCTTGTGCTGGCCTATCTGTAGCGAAAATTTCTGGATGCGGTGCAGGTTTAGCTATAAGAGAAACAGAGTCATTATAATTTGTATAATCTCCTTGTTTTGGAGTCCACTTATAGAATGCATGTCTATATGAACTATAAGTGTTATCACTAGGATATATAGGATCGTCGTCATAGCTATCTACTTCCCAATCTGAATGGTGAAGCGGCCGGTGACCGTCAGAATAATTCCTTGAAAAATATGCTCTTCTTGGATTTTCATCAGTAGTCTCTAAGAAAACACATCCTTTAATAAATTGAACAACAGCATAGTTTTCAAGTTGTGAAATATCATCAGTTCTATAGGAAATATACGTTGTAGTTCCTAATCTTTTTGCACCATCATTTAAGAGAAGTTCATAATTACGAATATCAAGCTTAAAGAGTTTTAATGGATCATTTTCACTGGAAAAATTTTTAATGATAGGCTTTGAAAAAGTTAATTTGAATGCATAACTATTGGTAAATGCAGTTAGAAGAAAAAAAGATAAGATAATTTTCATAATGTGAACTCCCCTTGTGTAGGTTAGACATACAAAAGGATTGACGCGGGTGGCAATAGGGTGTGTAAAAATTGGTACAAAAAAAGCCCCATTTCATGGGGCTTTCAGCAATATTATGAAAAAAAATATTAAAATTCTTCTGAATCGTATTCTTCAAGCGGAGAGTGCTTAACTTTTCCTGCAGCAATTTCTCTTAATGCAGTAACAATTTCTTTATTCTTACTCTTAACAAGAGCGTCTTTACCTTCTCTTAACTGTTTAACTCTTTTTGCAGTTAAATGAACTAGTTCATATCTATTTTCTACTTTCTCTAAACAATCTTCAATCGTGACTCTTGCCATAGTGGTTACCTCTAAATTTAAAACTTTAATCAACTTTTATATGTATTTTTTGATTCTTTGTCAAAAATATTACTTTAAGTACATACTTTCTATAAGCTCCGAGAAGTCATCTAAAATAAGCTTCTTTTTAATCTTAAGGGAAGGAGTTAAGTAATTTTCTCCCGTTAATTCAACAGGGAGAATCTTAAACTTCTTAATTGTTTCAAAAGAGGCGAGCTCGCTATTTATATTATCAATTCCATTTTGTATAAGGTCTTGGACGATATCATTAGAGGCCAAATCTCTGATTTCACAGTCATAGCTCAATCCAATTTTCTCAAACTGGGCCAAAAAACTATCTTTATCTATACCAATTAGCGCAGTAAGGTATTTTCTTTTATCACCGACAATGATGCACTGAGTTATATAACTCTGAGTTTTTAGCATATTTTCAATTTTTTGAGGGGCAACATTTTTTCCACCACTAGTAATAATAATGTCTTTTTTACGGTCTGTTATTTTTAAATAACCATCTGTAGTGAATATTCCAATGTCTCCTGTTGCAAACCATCCATTTTTTGTAAGAACCTTTTCTGTAGCCTCTGGGTCTTTATAGTACTCAGAAAATAGTGCTCGAGAGCGAATAAGTATTTCTCCATCTTCAGCAAATGAAACTTCAACATCTCCCATCGGTCTTCCAACTGTTCCGGGGATTTGTCTACTCAGAGGATTGAGGCAGCATGGAGCAACTGTTTCTGTTAGTCCATAGCCTTCCAAAACGGTAAGGTTCGCGTTTCTCATAAATTTAATAATTTCTACAGCTAAAGGAGCACCACCAGAAACTATATAGCGAAGTCTTCCACCAAAAACATCATATATTTTTTGAAACACAATTTTTTTTGCTAATTGATACTGTAAAATAATTGAAGTTGCAGGTGTTTTGTCATTATCAATCTTGGTGAAATAATCTTCAGCAATGGATTGTGCCCATTTGAAAATATTTTTTTTGATAGGATTTTCATCAAGGGTTTTTTTAGATTTTTCAAAAACTTTTTCAAGAACTCTGGGGACACACATCAGGATGGTAGGTCTAACAACTGGTATTTCAGCAATAAGGTTGTTCATATCAGTTGCATAAACAGTTTCACAAGAGAAAAGAATACTAAAAAAAGATTCAAGCCTTCCTAGGACATGAGATAGGGGTAAGAAGGTTAGGAAGCGATCATCCGCTCCAATTGAAGAATGAACAAATTTTTTAACATTATCTAGTACTTGAAAGAGTGCTGAGTGTTTGATCACGGCACCCTTTGGTTGCCCTGTCGTTCCTGAAGTATAAACAATAGTAGCAATTGAGTCTGGAGAAATATTTTGAATATTGAGTTCGAATTGATCAGGGTTTTGCTCTTTTTCTGCAAGTCCGACTTGTCTGCACTCTTCATAGCTTAAAAATTTAATATTACTATTTAATTTATTTACAAGTTCGCTATTAACACTCTCTAGTGAAATGATAAGAGTAATCATCTTGTTTTCGTTTTGAACCGATAGAAACTTTTCTAATTGTATATCATCTTGAACAATAAGAGTTGTCGCGTCACTGTGATTGAGAATATATACAATTTCTTCAGATGTATAACTAGGATAAATAGGTATGGTAATTGCTCCAAGTGACATTATTGCCATATCATAAAAATGCCATTTTTCTGAAGTGTGGGAAAGTATAGCTACTTTATCTTGCGACTTGATACTCAAATTCGCTAGTGCTAGAGAAATGTATTCTATAGATTCTCGGTATTCAGTAAAATTAATAAAATGAATTTCTTTGTGGAGTACTCTTCCAATTGCATTTTTATTTTCATTTCTTCTAGCTTGATGCAGAAATAAATCACATATAGTTTCTTTCATGAAAAAATGTCCTTATGTTTGAGGTTTATTTTCCTCGATATCATCATAAATGTAAATAAGTTCAGCTAGTTAAAGAAATTAATATAGAGTTCACACTTGCTTCTTCAATTTATAAAAGGAGAAGTCAAATGCAAAATGTTTATGTCGTTTCAAAATATTTAAGAAGAAAAGGTTTTTATCATGTGTTTCATTTTATTGGCTATTTTAATGGAGTAAAAGTAAAGCAAGTTTATGTTCATGGTGGTCATTTTGAAATAGGGGAAGAATATGCTATCGCACTTCATGATATTCAAATTGAAGGAGAAACATTGAGGGGAAAACTCCTTCATCAAAAAAAGTTATATGAAAATTAATCAATTGCAACGGCAACGTGATCTCCAATCATAAAATTATTTATTTCAAAAATGGGATCTTTTACTTCAATATATAGCTTTTTTGTGTATGCTACAGCTGATTCATCCTCGCTGTGAATGACTTCTAGTTGTCCAATTGGAATTTTATAATTAATTCTTTTTTTATTATCGTAGGGATTTGCCTTTGAGATAACTCTATAAACATTAAGTATTGCGCCTTTCTCGATACCTTGGTTGGCACCGATATTTATGTAATAGTTTCTTCTTATGACTTCATTATCATGGCCCATTGGTAGGTCTTCAGTAACACTAAAAATAAGATGATCTCTGGCGATACAAGTAAAACTTGCTAGAAATAGAATAATTGTGAATGTTTTTTTGCAGGAAAATTTCATTATAATACCCTTCATATTGAAGTTATCTTATAATGCTCATCGAACCTTAAATTAAATGATTTAGTCGAATATAGTTAGTGGATTATTTTTCCCCTAGCCTTAAGTATTTAAAATTATTAACAATAATGTCCGATTCTCGATAGTTGTGAAGATTTCCATGGTAGAGAATATAGTTTCTGGAATAATATTGCATAACCCAAGGAAGATCCTTAGAGACAAGTTCTTCAACTTTATTTGTAATTCGTAGGATGTCTTTTTGGGAATTTAAACCAAATAATTGATCATAGAGTTTATCTACTTCTTGGTTTGAATAATAAGTAGCATTCGGTCCCGGTGGATGATTCTTAGTTGCTAAGAGCTGTATTGTATTTTCAGGGTCTGGATAATCCATGGCCCATCCACCTTGCCACATTTCAAGTTGACCCGTTTTAAGTTTGTTTAAAAATGCGGGAAAAGTGTTTAAGTTAACTTTTATTTTAACACCAATTTTACTTAATTCCTTGGAAATGAATTCTCCCATCTGTCTTGAAACAGTTGTAGATCCTCTTACATCATACTCAAAAACAGGAAGCCCCTTTCCATCTTTATAACCTGCTTCAGCAAGTAAGCTCTTGGCTTTTTCTAAATCATATTTATAAGGAAGTTCACTTGATGGATTGTACCCTTTAACACCTGGAGGATATATGGAATTTGCTTTTAGGGCGATGTTATTTGTAAAATCCTTGATATAGCGATCAATATTAACAGCATGAGCGAGAGCTTGTCTTAATTTTAAATTTTTACCAAGTAGAGGATGTTGCATATTGAATGCAAGCCACCAATAAGTAAGTGTGGGAGCAATTTGTAATTTTATATTTTCATTCTGGAACTCTCTACTAAGCTTACCGTTTGAATCTAATGCTAACGAAAAATGATCTTTTGTTAACACAATCATATCAATATTTTTTTTCCTAAAATTAAGCCATCTGGATTGTGCTTCTTTCATGATATGGAAGTTTATAGCGTTTATAAATGGCATTTTCTTATGAGCATCTTTTAAGAGATGATTTTCGTTAGCGAATCGATCACCTTTACTTGGGTACTTTTCTTCTCTGTAATTTTGATTTTTGATAAGTTTAATTTTGAGATTTTTATCCCAACTCACAAATTGATATGGGCCTGTTCCTATGGCAGTTTGAGTTAGATCATTTTTATAAAAATCAATAATTTCTTGTGGCATAGGAGTTGTAAAACTCATTGCAAGTGCATATTGAAGTTGAGGGTAGGGTTTAACAAGTTTGATAATGAGCGTATTATCGTCTGGAGCTTGAAGCCCTTCGACTGCAAGAGAATAAAAGTTTGAAAAATCATCCTTTGCATTATCTCTAAAATGATTAAGTCCTAGTATTTTTCCATCAAGTAGCCACCAACCATTACTTCTAGTTCCTTTGAAAGCCAATCTTTTAATTTGGTTAATAAAATCTTGAGCTTTAACTTTACGTTTTCCCTTGAAAGCTTCATGTTCATGATAGAAAACATTTGGTTTTACTTTTATAGTATAAACAAGCTTATCTTCAGAAATATTGGGTTGAGATTGAGCAAGAGCAGGAATAAGTTGATAGGGTCTAACAAGATAATCATATTGATATAAAGCTTCATATACTTGGTATACGACCTTTGCTGAAACAGTATCATAGCTAACAGCAGGGTCAAGTGTAGAGACATCTGAGCTAAGAGCAATATTAAGCTCATTTTTTGTTTGGTGATTAGAATTTGTACATGAAACAAAAACTAAAAGTAATATTGCAATTAATTTCATTTTTATATCCTTGTAAGTTCTTCTTTAATTCGAGTGATGAATCCATCTAGTGATGATGAGTCACCTGATCCTTGGGCCATATCAGGTCTTCCACCTCCACGGCCATTAACAATATCTTGTGAATTCTTAAGAACTTGTGAACAATTGACTTTTTTATTTTGTTTATTAGTTCTTAGTAAATAACTTATTTTGTCATTATCTATAAGATAAAGAAATAAAACACTCGAACTGTCTTGGTCTACAAATTTATCAGATAAATTTCTAAAGTCTTTAGGGGATCCATCTTTAAGTTCTACAGTTACAATACCTAGTCCATTACTGAGTTGATCAATATTATTAAATTGATCTTTAGTTGCACTAGTTTGAATTTGATCTTTTAGTTGTTCAATAATTTTATTTTTTTCTTTTAGATCACTTTGCAAAGTATCAACTTTATCAATAACTTTGGATGATTTTACAGATAAGCTTCTTTCTAATTTGAGTAGTACTTCAGAACGTTTACTAAGGTATTGATATGCTCCAAGACTTGTTACTGCTTCGATTCTTCTTACACCACTACTTAAAGACGTTTCAATTGTTATAGCAAAAACTCCAATATCTTTTGTGTTTTTAACGTGGGTACCACCACAAAGCTCAAGTGAAAAATTCCCCATTTCAAGAACTCTAACTGTATCACCGTATTTTTCACCAAATAATGCCATAGCACCTTTATCAGTTGCTTGTTCTTTGGTCATAAATGATGCTGTAACATCTAGAGAGTCAGAAATCTTTTGATTAACCAATTGCTCTACTTTTAATAATTCTTCTTTTT
>CAYFHZ010000157.1:0-6663 GCA_964342535.1 uncultured Bacteriovoracaceae bacterium
TTGAAATAACAGCTAATGATGGCTATGCAAATGACAGTGAAATTTTCACGATCGACGTTTTAAGTAATACTACTCCTACTCTCGACTCTATTTCGAATCAGGCAGGCCTCTTTGAGACCGATTCTATTGTAACTGTTGATGCAGGAGTATCTGGAAGTGATTCCGATGCTGATGGGCAAACTCTTACTTATACATGTTATTATGATACAACTGTTAACAGCACCGTCGCTGAATCTTCTCTTTGTTCTTCAATCAGTGGTGCTAGTTTTAATACATCTACTGGTGTTCTGAGCTGGACAACAGAAGTTGGACAGGCGAACACTTATGAATTTAAAATTACCTCAAATGATTCATATGAAACTGACTCAGAGATTTTCACAATAGAAGTTCTAACTAATACTACACCTGTTTTAGATACCATTTCCAATCAAACAGGTATTCATGAAGGAAGCTCAATCGCGACTATTAATGCAGGTGAGTCTGGAGGCGATACAGACTCTGATGGACAAAGTCTATCATATACATGTTTCTATGATACCAACGTTGATAGTACTGTTACGGAAACACTTTCTTGCTCAAGCATTAGCGGTGTTAGCTTTAGCGCCGTAACAGGTATTCTTGACTGGGATACAGAAGCAGGACAAGCAAATACTTACGAATTTATGATCATAGCAAGTGATGGCTATGAAACAGATGATGAAATCTTTACGATAGAGATTTTAACCAATACTCCACCATCTTTGGATGCTATCTCAAATCAAACAGGTATCTATGAAGGAGATTCCATTGCAACTGTAGATGCAGGTGAATCTGGTGCTGACATTGACTCTAATGGCCAGACCTTAACATATTCTTGCTTCTATGACACAACTATAGATGCAGCGGTTGCTCAGACGACAGCCTGTACAACCCTAACTGGAGTTAGCTTTAGTACAACAACCGGAGTACTCGACTGGACGACTTCAACTGGACAAGCAGCGAATTATGAATTCTCGATAATTGCAACTGATGGAGCTGATTCAGCAAATGTTATTTTCACAATTGAAATTTTAGCAAATACTCTACCGGCATTAGATACTATTGCAGATAATCTTTTTTTAATGGAAGGTGAAAACTTAACTGTCGATGCAAATGATGCAGCAGCTGACGTAGATGCTGATGGGCATACATTAACCTACTCATGTACTTATGACATGGTCATTGATGATTCAGTTGGCTTTCCAGCTGCTTGTACAGATATTACCGGGCTTAACTTTAATACTTCGACAGGAGTTCTTGATTGGACTCCAGCAATTGGGCAAAGTGCAGAATATGAGTTTAAAATTACAGCAAGCGATGGATACGGAACAGGTGATGAAGTATTTGCTGTAAAGGTCATCAATTCATCAAATATGGTTACAAAGTGGAGAATTGCAAGTGATGGAGATAGTATCACATTACCAATCCTTTCTGGTTATACTTATAATTTTACTGTTGATTGGGGAGATGGAAATACTGATACTATTACGGATTTTAATGACACAGCTAAGTCACACACCTATGCTACAGCTGGTGACTATATTGTAACTATAAGTGGTACTATGCCTTCATGGTCATTTAATAACTCTGGTTCACAAAATGAAATTATCGCAGTTTATTCTCTTGGAGATATGGACTGGGAAAATCTCTATGCTGCTTTTAGGGCCTGTTTTAACCTCGAGGAATTTTACAGTGGAGAAGGTGCCAATACAACTAATGTAACTGACCTCTCCTACTTTCTAGACTCTACAATAGTCATGCACACCGCTGATCTTTCAACCATGGATACATCTAATGTTACAAGTATGCGTCAAATGTTTTATCACACAAGACTATTAACCGACCTAAATATATCTAACCTAGACACAACCAAAGTCACAAATATGCGTGAAATGTTTTATCGATCAGATAGTTTAACCTCACTTGATTTAAGTCATTTTTATACTCCCCAGTTAGCTGATATGCACCAAATGTTTACGAGGATGGAGTCTCTCACAAGCTTAGATATTTCAAATTTTAACACAACTAACGTTACAAGCATGTATTCATTGTTTTATCAGATGTATTCACTAACATCCCTTGATCTATCAAGCTTTGATACTTCAAACGTTACAAATATGTACAGAATGTTTGCAGATTGTAGAAGTTTAACAAGCATTAATTTATCAAGTTTTGATATTTCTAGTGTTACAAATATGGAGCTTATGTTCTTTAAGACATACAATATAGGTAGCTTAGACTTAAGTGGTTTCATTACAACAAGTTTATCAAATGCTACAGGAATGTTTTATATGTCAGGTTTTACAGACCTTGATGTTTCAAATTTTGATGTTACAAATGTAACTACTTTTAAGGATATGTTTAGAGAGTTGACTGGTAGTGTTGACTTGAATCTAGATTTAAGTAGTTTTGGAACTGCTGCATCAGCAACAACAATAAATGCAATGTTCTACAGCTCGCCTAAAATAAAAAGTATTAATTTACAGAATTTCAATGTACCAAATGCAGCTGACTACCAAAGTGCGTTTAGGAGAATAACAAATTGTGACACTTTGAACATTTCTTCAATGACTACAGCAGGAGCAACTAGTATGATCGAAGTTTTTGAAGGTAGTAGCTCACTTACGAGTTTAAATCTAACTGCTTGGGATACATCTTCGGTAACTTCTATGATGGGAATGTTTGATGGGGTAACCTCTTTAACAACTTTAAATCTCTCCGGATTTGACACTTCTAGTGTCACGAACATGAGCTATATGTTTGCAAATACTTCAGGAATTACAAACCTTAACCTTTCAAGTTTTGATACTTCAAGTGTTACAGATATGAGCTTTATGTTCCTATACACCCAGATTTCAAATATCACTTTCTCTAGTAATTTTGTTGCAACAAATGTTACGACAATGGAACAAATGTTTAGGGGGGTAACTAATCTAACATCACTAGACTTAAGCAGTTTTGGAACAAGTGCTGTTACTACAATTGATACTATGTTTTATCAAGCAACAAGCCTAACCAGTATTAATCTCACTAATTTTGATACTCCTAACCTAGTTGATATTCATAATTTTCTATACGGATGCTCTTCACTGGCCACACTAGATATTTCTAACCTAGATACTTCTAATACAACAAATTGGTATGGTGCTTTTAACGGCCTAAGCTCGATTAGTCCTTTGGATCTAAGTCATCTTGATACATCAGCTGCAATATTAATGCATAATATTTTTCAAGACAGTACAATTGATTTAAACCTTGATGGATGGGATATTACAAACGTTACTAACTCAACTGACGCCTTTACTAATTACACAGGAACACTGTATTGTGATCAGGTAAGTGGTGATATGTTTGGAGTAGCTTGTAACTAAGCTACTGCTGAGCAAGTAACTCTTTAGGAACCCCTTTAGGAATAGCTGCAAGAAGATTTCTTGTATAATCTTCCTTAGGCTTCAAATAAACTTCATTGGCCTTATCTAATTCAACTAGTTTTCCTTTATTCATCACGGCCACTTCATCTGATATAAAATTAACTACAGATAAATCGTGAGAAATAAAAATATATGTCAGTCCAAACTCCTCTTGCAAATCAAGAAGTAAATTTAAAACTTGAGCTTGAACAGATACATCTAAAGCTGAAACTGATTCATCACAGATAATAAACTCAGGATTAACTGCTAAGGCCCTAGCAATGCAAATTCTTTGTCTTTGTCCACCTGAAAATTCATGAGGATACCTAGAGAGCTGTTCTGGTTTTAGACCAACTTTATCCATAAGCCATTTAGCTTTATCAATTCTTTCCGTTCTTGATTTACCTATTTTATGTAAATCCATTGGTTCAAGTAAAATATCAAGTACAGTCATTCTTGGATTAAGTGAGGAGTAAGGGTCCTGAAAAATGATTTGCATTTTAGATCTCATCGCTCTCATTTCATCTTTATTCAGTTTCGTAACGTTCATGCCTTGATAATAAACTTCACCAGCTGTTGGCTCAATTAACCTTAAAATAGATCTACCAAGTGTCGTTTTCCCACAACCAGATTCCCCAACAAGACCTAGTGTCATCCCTTTTCTTAATTTAAAATTAACACCATCAACGGCCTTAAAATGGTCAACTGTTCGACCAAAGATTCCACCCTTAATTGGAAAATGAACTTTCAAATCCTTTACTTCTAGAAGAACTGGGTTTTCTTCTTCTGTAAACTTATAAACTTTATCTACTTTTTTAGTTTTACTTTCAGTAACGACAAGCTCATTACCTTTATCATCCATAAAATCACTTACAGTGAGAAGTCTTTCTGGGTTCTTATCTAGAGCTGGTCTACATGCAATTAAACCTTTAGTGTAAGGATGACTTGCATGTGTAAAGATTTCTTTGGTTGTATTTTGTTCAACTAAATTCGAGCGATACATAACAACCACATCATCAGCGATATCTGCAATAACACCTAGATCATGGGTAATAAATAGCATTCCCATTTTATATTTATCTTGAAGATCAAACATAAGATCAATAACTTGCTTTTGAATCGTAACATCTAATGCTGTTGTAGGTTCATCACAAATGAGAAGTTTTGGCTCACAGGCAATGGCCATAGCAATCATAACCCTTTGCTTTTGTCCTCCAGACATTTCGTGAGGATATTTAAAAGCTGACATTTTAGGATTGGGAATACCTACTTGATTAAGAAGATCAACTGATTTTTCCCAAGCTTGTTTTTTATTCATTCCCATATGAAGCATGAGGACTTCAGATATTTGATCACCCACTCTAAAAACAGGATTAAGCGAAGTCATTGGCTCTTGAAAAATCATAGCAATATCATTACCACGAATTTTTCTCATATGTTCTTCTGGTGTTGTTACGAGGTCTCTTCCTTCAAACAAAATTTGTCCATTTGCAATTTTTCCTGGAGGGTTAGGAATTAATCCCATTACAGCGAGAGATGTAACTGATTTTCCGGACCCAGACTCTCCAACAAGTCCTACTGTTTTTCCTGCAGGAACATCAAATGAAATATTATTTACAGCTCTAACAACACCACTGGGAGTATTAAAGTCTACACATAGGTCTTTTACACTTAATAATAAATCACTCATATACTATTCTTTTCCTTTCAGTTTTGGATCAAGAGCATCTCTTAATGAGTCTCCTAAAAGATTAAAAGCTAGAACAACAAAAAACATAGCAAAAGTAGCTCCAGCAAGCTGCCACCAAACCCCTCTCGCAAGTTCTAATTTGGCATCATCAATCATCGTTCCCCAACTTGGTTGCCCTGAAACACCAATCCCAAGATAAGAAAGGATAACTTCAGATTTAATAGCAACTTGAAATTGAAGAGATGTAAATATAATAACAATATGAGTAACATTTGGAATAATGTGTTTTACAAGTTTACGAGTATGTCCGGCCCCAATAGCATCTGCAGCCTGAACATATTCTCTATTCTTATGTTTTAAAACTTCACCTCTAATAAGTCGACAGAGACCAACCCAAGAAGTTAAACCGAGAGCAATATAAACAGTGGTGATTCCTTTACCTAAAATAAAAGCAATACTCATAAGCAGCATAATTCCAGGAATTGAAGATACTGTTGTATAAAACCATACAATGATTTCATCCACGACCCCACCAAAATAACCTGCAATAGCACCAAGGGCCACACCAATGGGAATTGCAATTAAAGAAGATACAAGTCCAACACTCATAGCGACTTGAGTACCATGGATAACTTTAGTTAAAACACTTCTACCAAATAAATCTGTACCTAGGATATAATTCCAATTTTGAAAGGGCTCAGCATAACTTGGTCCCACTTCTTGGGCCCAGTCAGAAGCTATAATACCTAGACTAGAGAGTAAGCCAATAAGGGCATACATCCCAACAACGATCAAAGAAACGAGGGCCACTCTATCTTTAACAAGCCTATCCCAAGCATCTCCCCATAGTGATTTACTTTTTTCAAACTGAAGCTCAGTTACCATTTCATCTTCTTTTGTCATATTTTTTGTCGCAGTTGTTATCATATCTATCCTATTGTAATTTAACTCGAGGATCAACTAATGTATAAACAATATCCTGAATAAGGGTGAATACAATATAGGCCACAGCTGATAAAATAGTGATGGCCTTCAGTACTGGAAAATCTGATGCATTTAATGCTGTGATAGTCATACCACCAAGCCCTGGAATACTAAAAAAACTTTCAAGTAGTAATGCTCCCAAAAGCAAGAAAGGAAGCTGAACAACGGTGTAAGTTACAATCGGAATCATTGCATTTCTTAAAACATGCTTAAAAAGAATCATTTTCTCATCAAGACCTTTAGCTTTAGCTGTTCTCACGTAGTCTTGGTAAATTTCATCAAGAATTAGTGTTCTATAAAATCTAATATCTGGTCCCAAGCTTAAAATAACCCAAATAATAATTGGAAGCATGACATAGTATAAAAAATTAGGAAATCCCATTTCATAACCAGAGATTTCAAAAAGTCCCCATTTATAAGCAAGTAAATATTGAAAAACAAGAATATAAACAAGTGATGAAATACTCATCATAGCAATACAAGTGATTCGGATAAACAAATCAATTCCTTTACCTCTATAAAAAGCAACGATAATAGCAAACAAGATACTTGTTACTGTCG
>CAYFHZ010000158.1:0-6605 GCA_964342535.1 uncultured Bacteriovoracaceae bacterium
TTATAGATATACTATTTACCTTCTTTGTTCCAGCTAAGTCAGCAATAGAACCAATGTTTAATTTAAAAACATCTCCCCCTTGGGGAATACATGAACTGTCATATTATTCTCTTGTCTATGTCTGGCTGATTGGAATTGTAGGGGTACTGCTATATAAACGATTTAAATTAAAATTTAATAATCAAATCAAATCGATTATGATTCTTGGTATATCATTATTTTTGTTTTCGTTTTTATTATACCTGGGAGATATAATAGCTTATTCTCCATTTAGAATATTGAATAATATCTTATTTGGAGGAGGGCAAAGAGTTTCAGCAAGATATTTATTAATGGGAATATTCTCTTTAACAATCTTTGTTTTTTATATTGTAGAGAAGATCGAATTAATAAAGAAGTACAGAAATATCTTTATTACAACTTCTATATTAGCTGGTTTCTTCCAAGTTTTTAATCTTGTAAATATGAAGGATATATCTCAATCATTTGAAGTGTTAAAGTTGGCGTCAAAAGCACTTCCATTTAGTGATAAGATGAAATATATTGTCATTCCCTACCAACAATACCCTGCTCCTGCGTATAATATAATAATTAATAATTTTGCTACTGTTTTAGGCTATTCTCCGGTTCCGTATCCTAAGTACTATAATCATGAACTTTTTCAAAATAAACTAAAGGTATTAACTCCATATTTCTTTCTTCGAAATATTGATGGTTCAGATATAGATTATAATTCAAATTGTTTTAAAGAAAGTTATTTTACTCAAACTAAAATTTTTATTGATAATTCATGTCCAAGTAATTTGATGTTATTATTAACAAATATTTATGAAGAAAATCCGATTGTTAATTATGCTTATAGTAAGGATATTAATAAAGGCATATTACTCAAAAAGAAGATGTAGATGGCAAATATGAAAGGAATTGTACTGGCCGGAGGAAGCGGCACAAGGCTTTATCCCGTTACTATGGGGATTTCAAAGCAGTTATTACCAGTTTATGATAAACCAATGATCTATTATCCGATTAGTATTTTAATGCTTGCAGGAATTAGAGAAATACTGATTATTACAACTCCAAGAGACCTTAATTCTTTTAAATCCGTTCTAGGTGATGGAAGTCATTTTGGACTAAATTTTAGTTATAAAATACAACCGGAGCCTAATGGTATCGCTGAGGCATTTATAATTGGAGAGGAATTTATAGGCAATGATCCTGTGTGCTTGATTCTAGGAGATAATATTTTTTATGGTAGTGGTTTAATAAGACTATTAGAGACTTCTGCTAGCTTGGAGATGGGGGCAAGAGTTTTTGGTTATAATGTTAATGATCCTGAACGTTATGGTGTCATAGAGTTTGACAAGAATCAACAAGTCCTGAGTATTGAGGAGAAACCAGACAATCCAAAGTCCAATTGTGCAATTACTGGACTTTATTTTTATGATAATACAGTTGTAGAGAAAGCAAAAAAATTAAAACCTTCTAAAAGAGGAGAGTTGGAAATAACAGATATTAACTCTCTTTATATACAGGAGGACAAATTAGAAGTTGCTATGCTTGGAAGAGGTGTCGCTTGGTTAGATACTGGAACGCACAGTTCTCTTTTGGATGCATCTAATTTCATCGAAGTGATTGAGAAAAGGCAAGCACTTAAAATAAGTTGCTTAGAAGAAATTGCATATCACAATGGCTGGATATCTAAGGATAAACTTCAAAAAAATATAGCAGAACTAAAAAGTAGCGAGTATGCAGAGTATTTAAAAAAACTTATTAAAGAGTAAAAATGAAAGAAAATATATTAATTACTGGAGGAGCTGGATTTATTGGTTCTAATTATGTAAATCAGGTTTTTGAGTCTGGTCGCTATAATATTACAGTGTTGGATTCATTAACTTATGCTGGTAATAAAAAAAATATTTCCTGTTTAGAAGAGATTGATTTTGTAGAGGGGTCAATTTGTAATAAGACAGAACTTAAAGAATTATTTCTTAAAAAAGAATTTACTAAAATTATTCATTTTGCAGCTGAATCACATGTTGATAATTCAATCTTCAGTCCTGCGAATTTTATTGAAACAAATATAAATGGAACATTTAATTTACTAGAAGAGGCTAAGAGTTTATGGTTGGATGAAAATTATAATAGTATAGAAAAATATAAAAATGCCTTGTTTTTACACATTTCTACCGATGAAGTATATGGTACATTAAGTATAGGTGAAAAACCATTTAACGAAGACTCACCTTACAGGCCAAACTCACCTTACTCTGCTTCAAAAGCATCTTCAGATTTGATTGTGAGAAGTTACTTTGAAACTTACCACTTGCCAATTATCATAACGAATTGTTCGAATAATTTTGGACCATGTCAACATGAGGAAAAATTAATACCTAAAATCATAAAATGTTGTTTAGATAAAAAGCCAATTCCTATTTATGGTAATGGGAAAAATATAAGGGATTGGATCTATGTAAAAGATCATTGTAATGCTCTTTTTAATCTTATGAATTCAAAATGTTACGGAGAGACTTTTTGTTTAGGAGCTTCCACTGAATTACAAAATATACAAATTGCAAAATATATTTGTAACTATTTCAATTCTAAATATCAAGAATTTAACTATCTAACATTGATTGAGTTTGTTACTGATAGATTAGGACATGATTTAAGGTATGCAATTGATTCTAGTAAGTATAATGATAAATTTTCGGAACCTATCTCATCTCATTTTGAAAAAAATTTAATCTTAACTATAAAATGGTATGAACAATTTTATTCAAGAACGACAGAATAATAAGATTCTAGCTCAGAAATTTTCACAGAACTATCTAGAGATTTATAATCAAGAATTAATACCATAACTCTTTGAGATTGATGATTTGAAACTTTCATCCCAGGCTTTAGTATCTCAAATTTTTTTATAATAAGTTGTTCTAATTGATCAGCAATCTTAATTTCTTTAATAATTCCATTTTTAGGAGCGAGAAGACATATCCTACCAAGACCACCTCTAGGCTGCTTTTCTTGGCTCGTCACAATATCCATATCTAAGATGCCTCTGATATAGTTCTCACTCCATTTTACTCCTAGGGCTAATTCTACAGGAAGAGCATAGAGATCTCCTGACATTCTTCGAGTTGCTTCAAGAATTAAAGGGATATTGTTTTTGAGCATATATTGAATGTGGAATACGCCATTTTTTAATTTTATTTCTTTAGCAAGGTGATTTATTTTTTTTACTAAGTAATTTATCGTTTCTACGTCTTGATTTGATGGATATTTTGAAAGTGTAACCGAAAATGGATTGATTTTTGTGAATTCAATGTCATCATATTTGAAAATGACCTCTTGGTTATAAATAAAAGTCGATAAGCTATAGAGATGACTGTCTATATAATCTTCAATAAGATAGTCGTTATCAAAACTATTTTTTTTCGCGTATTCAATGGCCGAGTTAAGGTTCTTTGGGTCATGGACAATCGTAATTCCCCTTCCTCCACAATTATCATTGGCTTTTACAATACATGGGTATTGTATATTGAGAAGTTCATATTTAGCAGGGACAGGAATATCTAGATTGATACAAAGTTCTTTAAATATTTTCTTATTGTGAATAATCTCTAAATTTTCTATGGTATCAAAGTAATCAAATTTCAAATTTTTCTTTAAAAATATAAACGTTTCAATGCATAAATCGTTTGCGCATGGAACAATATTTGTTATTTCGTTTATGGTACAGAAGCTAAGTAGTGAGCTTTTATCTGTATAGTCGATATTAATATGTTGATCGGAGTAATTATGACCAATTCCTGTTTCATCGTTACCGGCCGTAATAACATAAAAACCTAAATTTTTTGCTGCCTGAATTATAGAGATTTCAGAATGTGAGCCATTAAGAATGAGGATCTTATTATTCAAAAATTAATCCATGTTGTTTTTAATTGGGAATATTCATCAAAAGCATGAAGTGACTTATCTTTCCCGACCCCTGATTGCTTAAACCCACCAAATGGAACACGCATATCATCTGAGCCATATGAGTTGATATGTACGATTCCTGCTTCAAGTCTTTGAGAAATTTGAATGGCTTCATCTAGGTTATCCGACCATATTGAAGCTGCAAGCCCATATTGACTTTGATTCGAATTTAAAACGACTTCATTAATATCATCATAACTGTTTAATATAAGTATTGGCCCGAATATTTCGATATCATTTAATTCTGAGTTCACATCTAAGTTATAAATAATTGTTGGAGAAAGAGCATTTAAAATTTTTACATCGTTATCAATTATATATAAGTTTTCACATTTACCATCTGCCAATTTTAATAGCTTTTCAACCCTAACTTTCGCCTCTGAACTTATTAAAGTCGAAACAGATGCACTATAATCTAGTGAGTGCTTTGGTGTAAAATCTTTAGAAAATTTTAAAAGGTATTTCAAAAAATCAGATGCTTGATCTTTATGTACAAAAGCTCTTGAGGGAGCAGAACATATCTGTCCTTGATTATAAAATATATTTTGTGCTAGTGTTTTAGCTGCTAATTCAATTTTATTCGATTTTTTTGAAATGATAAATGTTGATTTTCCACCGCATTCTAAACCAATTTTTTTAATACCACTCTGTCCACAATATTCAAGTATTTTTTGTCCTACTTCACTTGACCCTGTAAAAAAAACACCTCTTATTTTCGGATGTTTTGCTAAAAACTTACCAGTCGTTTCACCTGGACCAGTAAGAATAGCAAGGGCCCCTGCAGGTAGACCTAGCTCTTTAAGAAATTGAGCAATTTTTAGCAAACTAAAGGTCGATTGTTCTGCTGGCTTCATAATGACAGAATTTCCCATTAACAAAGCTGGAATCATTTTCCAAAGAGCAGGAACGAGAGGGTCATTCCATGGAGTTATACATGCTACAACTCCAATTGGTACCCTATGGATAAACGCAAGGTTATTTTGATTTGCAGCAGTTGCTTCATCAGAAATCTTATCAATTGCTTCAGCAAACCAAGTTACAATTTCTATTGCTTTTGGAATTGAATCTTCATAGTAATTTCTAAAGGAACGTCCCGTTTCATAAGTATCGAGAAGAGCAAGTTCATAAATATTCTCTTGCATTTTAGCTGCGAGATTTAAGAAAAGTTTTTTTTTGTTTTCTAATGGGTATTCAACCCAAGTTCGCCCTTTGAACGTTTCTTCAGCATATTTTATAGCTAACTCTACATCTTCTTGATAACAATGGGTAATACCTATTATATCTGAATTATCGATTGGCGACTTTTTACTAAACGTTTCTTTATTGTGACTTGCAACAAATTGATTGTTTATAAATGATCTTTTTTCAATTTTTAAATCACTTAAGTCATTTTGTAATTTATTTTTATCAAAATTCATATGAATAAGTCTTTGGACTGGGAATAAGGTATTTCTTGATTTACTTTTAACTTATCTTTAATACTGATCACTTCTTGGTTTGTCTTGTGCCTTATACAATGCATAGAGGCACAATCAACCTTTGGATTAAGTTTTTCCATGACTTGTTTTCTTGTTTGACCATGCCAGATTTCCTTGAGGGTACTATTTCGCAGGTCTCCAACTTTCTTGCTAGGTTGACCTCTAAAATAAGGACAAATGTATACTCCTGATGGAGTAACTAAAGTTCTCAATTCCGCAGCAGGGCATAGAGTATAGTCTTTTTTTTGTGAGCCAATTTTTTCACAATGAAGTGCATTTTGTAAGTTGATACTTTCAATAATTTTAAAATGATCATCTTCTAATTCTTTACTTCTTTCAACCATCTCTTTTGCAATTTTCATATCATATTCACTATGAAGAATGAGGTTGTGATCATCATCGTAACTTGGTTTGGGTTCAAAATAGTCACAGCCTATTTCTTTTGCTAATTTTGCGGCATCATATATCTCACGAACATTAGAGTATTCTATTTTCCCCATCTGGCTTTTACCCGCAGCCTTGGGAGACATTCCATCTGCTTCAGTTCTCATAAGAAAAGAGTAACCTAAAAGTCCATTCTTGATCTTAGCTAAATCTTCCATGTTTTTTATCACATGATTAAACTTAGAGGTTCCGCCTAGGCTGGGTCTTAAGTATTGAAATGTTTTTTCATTTGCAGCATCAACTGAAACTCGAGTCCAATTTGAGTATTCTCCTAGAAGGGATAAGTACTTATTGATAAATGTTCCATTGGTTGTAATACCAATTTGAATATTGTTTTTACCTAAATAGCTTAAAATTTCTTGTGTCATAGGGTGGCTTAGGGGTTCTCCACCTCCTATGAGAATGACAGCTTTAACATTGAGATCTACAAACTCGTGTAAAATATCTCTCACCTTTTCCTTAGAAAACATTCTATCATATGAGTTGGTTTGATTTAGAAGTTCTCCACTAATACATCCAGGACAAGCTAAGTCACAAACAGTTGTTGGGTCGAATTCGACAACAAAGGGACTATTTGTCTCAAAGGTGTTATTCATTTCTTTAATTTTACTAATAACGTCAGGGTTATAGAGTTTATCTGATAAATTCATTCTAGACATAAATACTAATCCATTTGTATTCTTATTTAGTAAGTATAATATTGTA
>CAYFHZ010000159.1:0-6521 GCA_964342535.1 uncultured Bacteriovoracaceae bacterium
AACTCAACACATCAAATCCTCGATTTTTTAATAAAGATTCCCATTCTTTAACTTGGTTGCGGTATTTACAAAAAACAAGACTTACTCCACATTTAGGAGAATAATATATATCGTTGATCATCATATCCAATGAGAAATACTTATAAAGGATATTGGGTAGGTTCTTTAGTTTATGATTTCCAATATTGATTTGATAAATCTCTTCGTAGTTTATATTTAATTCTAGTTCAAATTTTTTTAAAAATTCATCAGAAAACGTTGCTGTTAAAAAGATACAAGGTAATCCCAAACCTAAAACCCCGTAATAGGTTTCAAGCATTCTCTCTCTGAATGATTCTCCCCAGTAATAAAATAAATGAAATTCATCCCATATAAAAATAAATCCTTTATCTTGTAAAAAATCATAATTGAGCTTTTCAGGTGTTGATATAACTAAGTCATAGTGATCTATAATTTTATAATCATCTAAATTATTAATATTCAAAGATTTGATATCCATTTTTAAAGCTGAAAAAAAGACTTCCTCACATAGAGCTCTAAGTGGAAAGATAAAGCATATCTTTAAAGGTTTATCCTTAAGTATGGATAAAATTTTATAGGTTTTACCCCACCCCGGAGGTGCAGTTATCAAGATAGCTTGATCCATCTGAATATGATGAAGTACTTCTTCGAACATAACCTTCAAATTCAATTTATAGTTATTCATACTTTTAATAAGCTATTAATAATACATACATTTCGAGGAGATATAGTAATGACAATGACAAATTAAGGAAAAAAATGTATAAAGACATCAGTTACAAAGGAAATGCAATGATTAATAAAGTTGAAAAAGTTTTAGACGAACAAATTCGCCCCGCGTTAGCGAGTCATGGTGGAAATATAGAAGTAATAGATTTTGATAATAACAAATTATTTGTTAAATTAACTGGTGGTTGCCAGGGTTGTTCATCATCTAAGGCCACTTTAAAAGATGGTATTGAAAAGCTTCTTATTCAAAAGTTTCCGGGAATGATTGAAGAACTCATTGATTTAACTGATCATGCTGCAGGCGATAATCCTTTTATGTAAAGGAAGTTTTTACTTTTTTTTGTTTAAAATCTCCTTACAATATTCTTATATATTTATTCCAAGGAGCTCATATGAAAAAGTCTGATAAAGAATGTATTATTTTTAAATCTTACGACCTACTTTGTTTAAATGTTGATGAAGAGATCGTTTCTCTTACAAGAAATTTCAGAGATGAAGTCCTTCAAGATTCAGAAAATGAGTGGCTAATAGAAAGATATTATGATGTCTCTAGACGGAGTGATAATGCTTTAAATTCAAAAGATGCCTACATTCTCATAAATGAACATCTTCCCTTTATCGCACAAGCAATTAAAGATCAGCACTTTAATCGAGTTATCGAACTTACTTCATCGATGCTTGACTACTTTGAAGCTATAAGCTGTGAAAGAATAAGCGCCTAAGATATCTGGGGGGAGATATTCATTCTCCCTCTAATTTTTTCAACTACAGATAAATCAATTTCTGCTATTTTATAGTTCTCACCTTCCCCACATTCAGCAATAACTTGCCCCCAAGGGTCAATAACCACTGAGTGGCCGTAGGTTTCCATTTTTTCATTATGCTTTCCCCACTGATCAGTAGCGATAACATAACTTTGATTCTCAATAGCTCTAGCTTTTAACAAAGTTAGCCAATGAGCTTTACCCGTTGGCACAGTGAAAGCAGAAGAAACGGAAAACACATTCACTCCTTTTTGATAATATTTTCTAAAGAGTTCAGGAAAACGCAGATCAAAGCACACTGTCATTCCAAAATGTAAGCCTGCTAATTCAAAATCCACAAGATCCTTACCTGCTGAATAAACATCAGATTCATTAATTATAGTTTCTTTGGTCTTCCCTTTTAAATTTACAGAGAATAAGTGAATTTTATCGTATGTGTTAAGCAGTATTCCATTAGGATCAAAGTTATAAACTCGATTCATTATTCCATTCTCTGTTTTAGTTGCTGCTGAACCTCCTAAAACATAAATAGAATGCTGTTTTGCGATATTTGATATGGCCATAAAGTGCTCATTCCTTTTTTCCTCATCAATAAGGTATGGAGTTGGAGTCTTGCCATCACTCATACTATAGAACACCTCGGGTAGAAAAATGGCTTCAATCTTTGCTTCATTTTTCGCTTGCTCTATCAATTGATGAATTTTTTTTAGATTCACAACAGGGTCTAAAGTTGAAGATATTTGTAAGATTGCTATTTTCATCATTTTCCTTTGGCCAGTTACCATATTGACAATTATTATAGCTATTATGTCTAAAAAAATACTTATCAATATTATTAAATTCTGTATAGCTGCAGGTCTCATTTATTGGCTTATGAGTTCTGGGAAATTAGACTTTAAGCTGCTTCAAAACTTTATAAGCTCTCCGCTTTTAATACTTATTGTTTTCTTGATTTATATTTTTGATCAAATCGTAAACACCATGAGATATCAACTTATCCTCGCAAGTAAAATTGAGCCAAGACCAAGTTTATGGCATATTTTCATCTTAAACTGGATAGGGTTATTCTTTAGTAGTGTTCTACCTGGAAGTGTTACTGGTGATTTTGTTAAGATTTTTTATGTAAAAAACCTTGATAAGAACATATCCAAAAAATTTCTAATTTTTTCTGTATTACTAGACCGAGTCGTGGGTCTCACGGGACTTATTATAGTGGGTGG
Source organism: uncultured Bacteriovoracaceae bacterium (assembly GCA_964342535.1). Taxonomy (GTDB): domain Bacteria; phylum Bdellovibrionota; class Bacteriovoracia; order Bacteriovoracales; family Bacteriovoracaceae. The sequence goes on from CAYFHZ010000159.1 coordinate 2,735, forward strand.
TTTATGCTCATTAATTTTTTATAATAAGCTTGCTACACTTTCGACCCAAATAGCTTATCTTATGCATATCAATATCTTTTTAATGAGTGCCTCAATAATAAGTTTAGCAATGCTTTTTTTAACACCTAAACTAGGATCTCATATCTTAAGACTACTTGGAAAAATTACCACATTCAAGTCACTATCAGAGAAACTAGGTGATCTTTGGTGCAACCTTGTAGACTTTAGAAAAAAGCTTGTAAAACTCGTCTTCTTTGGTATGTTCGCTCAAACTGTAAATGCCTTTATTTTTTGGTTTACGGCCAAGTCGTATGCTGAAGGATCAACTCTAGAATTCTCAACAGTACTTTCTGTATTTCCAATAGGACAAATTTCTCTGGCCATTCCAATTGCACCAGCAGGAATGGGTGTTGGCCATGCTATATTTGATAAGTTATTAGGTTTTTTTCAAATTACAAATGGTGCTTCACTTTTTAATTTGTACTTTTTTATCATGCTCTCTTTTAACATCTTAGGAATAATTTGTTATATCTTTTATTCTGGAAAAACCCATCAAAAAATACATTTACAAGACCTAGAAGAATCACTTTAGTTGATAATTTAGTTATTATGATATAGAAGTTAATTAATTGAGGTACTTTATGAAAAAACTAATTTTATTTACAACTTTATTCCCTTATATCGCTTTTGCCTATTTTAATCACTATACGACGATTGAAAATATAGAACTTCCCTATCTTGTAATCCCTGGAACAAACCATCATGAAAATTTATTTCTCTACCTTGATGGAGATGGTGATATATGTGAGGTCCTAGAAGATGGTACCAACTTTACAGATTATAATAAACGTTTAAAAAGATGGCAGAACAATGCTTCAATTTATTCAGCAGTAGGCAATTGGGTCTATCCTAAGATTTATTATCATGACTTTTGTGAAAAAAATCAACATCTTGATGGTGTCGGTTTTAGTTATCGTATTAAAGAAACAAACCTTCTTATTTCGCAAATTGAAAAAGATTTTCCCCATGTTAAAAATATTTATTTATTTGGATTTTCAGCAGGGCCTATTGTAGGGGCTGAAATATTAAAAACGAATCCAAGTAAAAAGCTTAAAGGACTTATTATTGGCGGTATCTCCTCAAATTCATTTCGCCAGTATCTTCCAAGCTTTATGATGAGGCTTGGAAACCAACTTAATATTGATCAAAATATCATAAATCAAAGTATTGTGAGAACCCAAAGTTTATTTGATCAAACCCTTAAAGAATGCTCTCCTTTCAAGAAAACAATGGTAGGAGCTTTTCAGTTTATTGGAGATCCTACTCCGAGCACAAATATTATTAATGCGACTCGAACCGACAATCATTATTGTGAATATACTAATACTGATTTCTCAAAAACTATTACAGAGCTTCCCAATCATTATAAGTTTTTCGTTTTTCAAGGAGAGAACGATCCTGTTCATACAGTTGATGCTGCTTATGATACATTTAATCTCATTCTAGCGAGTGGTAAAACATCTCACTTTCATATAATGAAAGGCATTGGACATACTTTCCGAGCAGATGAACTAGTAGATCAAATAAAGGTTTGGCTTAAACTTTAGAATGTAAAAATTTTAGATGAATCAATATGGCCATATTGAAGTGATCTTGTTTTTAAGCGCTCAAGATTAAGTAAGAAAACCTCTTCTTCTTCTTCATTATTTAGCTTTCTGATTTTTTTAGATTCTTTTTTTAGAACAGACATAACTTCTCTAGGAATAGTGCAAATACCATCCAAAAGAAAAAATTCATCCTTATAGTGAATAGATCTTCCAACAAAAAGATCATCTTCCACAAGTCCAAGATGGCTTTCTTCAAGTTTTAACGTGATTTTATCTGAGTGAAGGACATCCTTGATTACAATTTGTTTTCTAAAATTAATTTTAGCGAAATGAAATAAAGAATAATTTACTTTAAACAAGGCTTCTTTCAGATCCTCTGATATATCCTCAGTTTGTACATAGTCTTCAATAATTCGAGTACCATTCTCTTTTCTATAATTAAAAATATACCAATCATTAAAGCTATTCATACGAGATTCGTACTCGTCAGCCTCCTCGTCTATCTTACCAGTCTTACTAATAAAAAGATCTTTTGCCTGTTTTAAATCTTCGTAAAACGAATCTTTCGTATACTTTTGTAGAATTTTTTCAATTTCCTTATGAATAAAACTCATTATTCATCAACCTTTAATACTGCGAGGAAGGCTTCTTGAGGTATTTCAACATTACCAACCATTTTCATTCGCTTCTTACCAGCTTTCTGCTTTTCAAGAAGTTTACGCTTTCTTGAAACATCACCACCATAGCATTTGGCCAAAACGTTCTTTCTTAAGGCCTTAACAGTTTCTCTTGCTAAAATTTTATTCCCAACAGCTGCTTGAATTGCAATATCAAATTGCTGTCGGTCTATAATTTTTCTAAGCTTAGCAGCTAAGTCTTTTCCTTTATTATAAGCAGTTGAGTCGTGGCAAATAAGTGACAATGCATCTACAGGTTCACTATTAAGTAAGATATCTAGCTTAACAAGTTTAGACACCATATAATCTTTAAACTCATAATCCATTGAAGCGTAGCCTTTTGTTATTGATTTTAATTGATCATAAAAATCAAAAACCATCTCACTTAAAGGAAGATAGTAAACTACTTGAACTCTTTCGCTTGTTATATAATTGATATTTTGCTGTAGCCCCCTACGCTTTTCACATAAAGTAATAATCGGGCCAACATAATCATTCGGAACATGAATCGAAATCTCTACCATTGGTTCAGCAATTGTTTCAACGAGTGCCATATCCGGAAGCTCTGCAGGGTTATCAACCATGAGTTCTTCACCCTTCTTAGTCACTACTTTATAACTAACACTTGGAGCTGTTGAAATAAGGTTGAGCCCGAACTCCCGCTCTAGTCTTTCCTGAATAATACTCATATGTAAAAGTCCAAGAAATCCACATCGATAACCTAATCCAAGGGCCGTAGAGGATTCTGGGTCATAAGTAAAAGAAGAATCATTCAGAGCAAGTTTTTCAAGTGCTTCTTTTAAATCTTCATATTCATCTGATACAACCGGGAAAACCCCACAAAATACCATTGGTTTTACTTCCTCATACCCCGAGAGAGATGGCGTAGCCTTAGCTTTGTCATGAACAATAGTATCCCCAATCTTTACATCTCTAATCGTTTTAATCCCACAAATAATAACACCAACTTCTCCAGCTCCAAGCTCATTTACTTCAGTGTAAAATGGCTCATGCACAGCAAGTTTGATGATTTCATAGGCGCGATCAGAATGCTTAAAATATATTTTATCTTTTGTTTTTAATTTTCCTTCAAAAACTCTAACAAGAACAACGACTCCACGGTAGGGATCAAACCATGAGTCAAAAATTAGAGCTTGCAGTGGTTTCTCTGAATCTCCAGTAGGAGCTGGAAATCTTTTTATGATATCTTCAAGTAAATCTGAAACCCCAAGTCCTGATTTAGCAGAAACGAGAGGTGCGTCTTGAGCTTCAACTCCAACGACTTCTTCTATTTCATTTTTAACTTTATCTACATCAGCGTGAGGAAGATCAATCTTATTAAGTACTGGAAGAATCTCTAAATCATTTTCAAGTGCCATATAAACGTTTGCTAAGGTTTGTGCTTCAACTCCCTGAGAAGCATCAACAACCAACATAGCTCCTTCACAAGATGCTAGAGATCTAGAAACTTCATAGCTAAAATCAACATGGCCTGGAGTATCT
>CAYFHZ010000160.1:0-6519 GCA_964342535.1 uncultured Bacteriovoracaceae bacterium
CAAATATTTAAGTGAATTTAAATTTATCATAATATGTTAATAGTAAGAAAAACTTATTATTACAATTAATATTATGAAATTTTCTTATTGTACTTGTCTTTGTATTAGTAATGAAATCATACAAAGGAGAATCTATGAAAATTTTAGTTATGTGTTTTGCTTTTTACTCAATATTTACTAGCGCATCTGAACAATTTGAAGTGATTACAATTGAAAAAGTAGAGGAGTTTATTGACAGTGGAAAATATCCTCCGGGGTTATTGGTGGTTTTTGATTTAGATAATACTGTTTTTGCGATGGATCAAAACTTTGGGTCAGATCAATGGTTTGATTGGCAAAGAAGTCTTCTCGGTACTGATAATAAGGATTTACTCGCAAAAGATTTTGAGGATCTTTTAGAGCTTCAAAATATTATTTTTTCGTTGTCCCATATGCATTTAGTTGAAGAAGAAACTTTCTTACTAATAGAAAAGTTACAGTCAAAAAATATACCTGTTGTAGCACTTACTTCACGAAGTCCTGCAATGAGAAATAATACAGAACGAGAATTAACACGTTTAAATGTGGATTTTTCAAGAAATTTAATCGCAACAGATTTTAGAGTCATATTTAAAAGGTTAACTACATTTCAAAATGGAATATATATGACTTCAGGTCAAAATAAAGGTGAAATGCTTAAGTTTTTAATTCAACAAAGTTCAAGAAAATTCAAGACAATTGTATTTATCGACGACCATAAAAAACATACTGATAATGTCTTTAGATCATTTAAAGACTCAGGAACAGACATTTTTACTTTTAGGTATGGATATGAAGATTTAAATGTCGATCGATTTATACATAGTAATAAGTATAAGGCCCGAAAATATGGATCAGAATTACTTTCATTAATCAACTCACTAAGATAGTGATAACCCACTATATGGCCTGGAGGTAAATACTCCAGGTCATGGCTAACATATTGAATTTTTTACTTTTTTCTCTTTTATTCTCTAAAAAAACTAATAAAATTTAATCTCATACGTATTACTTGTATAAACAATGAAGAAGATGATTCATGTAAAACACCTTATGTGCGTATTGAACCAAAAAGTAACGATACCCAAAACTAATAATAACTCATATGAGCAATAAGATAATTATCTATGACAATGTCTTGTGTAAAAGAGTGATAACTTCATCCTATTATAGAGTTGCTAAAGATGTAAAAGTTCAAATTGAATTTAATCCTCAAAAAGTACAAGCATATCGCTTAATAGGATATGAAAATCGAATGTTACAGGCAAAAGATTTTAACGATGATAAAAAGGATGCTGGAGAAATGGGAGCAGACATACCGTGACAGCACTTTATGAACTGATCTTACCTGATGAAAAACTGGATCTAAAAGAAGTAGATAAATTAAAATATCAAAAGGCCCAAGAAGCCAATGAAAATGATAACGATGAATTATTAACAGTGAAAATTCGCTACAAGAATCCATCAGAGGATACAAGTCATAAGTTTGAATCGATTCTTAAGGATAGTCTTAACAGATTTGATTCAGTTGATGATGAATTCAAATTTGCTACTACAGTTGCAAGCTTTGGAATGAAGTCAAGAGGAGAAAAAATGGTAAAAGATATGTCCTATAGAGATCTAGAAACTTTAGCTAAAGAGTCAAAAGGTGAAGATGAATATGGCCTTAGACAGGAATTTATTGAGTTAATAGATTTTGCAAAACAAATTGATAAATAATATTAAAATGGAGGACATAAAACTGTCCTCCTATATAACTAAGGATTTAATTTTTTTATCAACTGATTATGACCTAAAAACAACGTTGGAAGAACAAAGAGGTCAAAAAACAACCCCGAAAGAATAACAAATGCTAAACAAACACCGAATTCTTGAATTGGTAAAAAATCATTAATATAAAATGTTATAAATGCAAAAAAGAGTATGAGGTTTGTTTGTAAAACAGGTTTTGCTATTGTTTTTAAATAAAACGATTTACTATAATCACTGGATAGAGCATGTATAATATGAAAAGAGCTATCAACGATCAGTCCTAATGAAATACTATAGGTCATAATTGTTGCAATATTAAATGAAAAACTAAAAAGCTTCATAAGAACAAAATTAATACAAACTGGGATTATATTGACTATTAAAAAAATAAAAAAAACTTTAATAGATTTGAAGGCAAATAAAGCAAAAAGAGAAATAACAAGAAGAGAAAATAAAAAACTATTAAGTAATGTTAAAATCATTTTTTTTTGTGCCATCATAAGATGGTAATAAAGCCCATTATACTCATAAGTTAAATTGATATCTTTAAGCTCATTATCTACACCTTTTAGGATATCTACATATTGGTCATAGTTAATTGGTTTTCCTAGTAGTGTAAAACGATAACTTGACTCAAAAATAGGGTATCCTTGCTTAAGCTCTGAAGGAATTTGTGAAGCTAGGGTTGCATAAGATATTTGATGCTCAGGAATGGCTTTATTTTGTGTGTATTTATAATTCGCCATGGCCACCATTTGATTGATACCAAATATTTTTATTTTTTCTTGATTGCTTGAAAGTTTATCCTCAATTTTTTTTTCTATTTTTTCAAAAAGTATCTTATCCTGAATGGAAAACTCATCATCTGATTTAATAATGACATCTAAAATAGGAAATCCACTCACTGTTTGGGCAACATGATCTATACTGTGCTTAAGTCCAGAGGACTTTGGAAAATATTGAGTTGCATCGGTTATAATTGGGATCTTAGAGTATACAAAGGCTGCTAAAGATATTGAAAGAATACATATGGCCACAATATACTTTTTTGCTAGTGGATATAGACATATTTGGTATAACTTTAGTGATTTATTTTTATCAGCTTCAAATTGTATATTAAAGGCCAAACTGGCTTGTTTAAACCAAATCAAATTTATTAAAAAGCTGAGCGCGATAAGATTTGCAGTAATTAGTCCAAAGTGTTGTATAACCAGTAACTCAGATAAGTAGAGAGAAAGAAAGCCTGTATAGGTAGTTGCTATCATCAAGAAGATCGGTTTTCTTTTGTGCTTTAGCGCAGTTGTAAGACTATTGAGCTCATTCGCTGCATAGTAGATGTGCAAGCTAAGTGCTAGTGATATAACGAAAACAATTAATGGAACGACGGAAGTGATGAGATTTGTTTCATTCCAAATGATTTTTGTCATGACTAAAGAAAGTGAAGCTGAACTCAAGCAAGGTATAAAGAGATATAAAGTGGTAATTATTTTATTTGTCAGGATGAAAAGCAAAATAAAAATACCAACAAACAATGCAGGGAATAAAACTTTTTTTATTTTTTGCGAATATCTATCAAGTAGAAGGTTTGTGTAACTGGCACCAAGGTAATGTACACCTGAGTTAGTGCTCCAATAATCAACTTGTTGTAATTGAATAAGTTTTTTCTTAACAGCTTCTAGCTCTAATTTGCAAATCAGCATAAAGGCTAGATGAGTTTTTGATTTGAAAGCAAAAGATTGATTCTTCGAATTTGGTAATGAATCTTCTTGTACAAGTAGACATAAGTCACTAAAGTCTTTTTGTACTTGATCTAACTCCAAGTGAAATTGCTTAATCACTTCATCTGTAACTGAGGTAAAATCTTTCTTAATAATTAAGACTTCTTGTTCTTGAAATTGATCCTGAAATGCGAAATATGAATTAAGTCCGTCTTTAGTTAAAAAGATAGTTTCTTTATTTTTTTGCTCTAAATCCTGAGTGAAAATAATGCCTAAAATTGTAAATAAAATAATGATTAAACTGATTAATTTAGTAATGATATTTTTTTTATTCATAAAACACTCTTTATAACTAATATTATGTTAGGTACACTTATTTAGCAATTTGTTATAAATGAAGGAGTTTTATTTGCCATTCATCGTTGATATTCAAACAGCATACCCCGAATTTTATTTTGATCAAAGTACTCTTATTGATGCTCTTTGCGATGCTTGGAAAGATAAAGTACCCAATTTGAAAAGGTTAAGGTTAATACATGAAAATGTTAAGGTTGATAAAAGACATATAGCAACTGAGGTCGACAAGTATTTAAAATTTGAAAATTTTGATGAAAAAAATAACTTATATCTAAAAGTTGCAACGAAAATAGCTATAAAATCAATTGAATCAATTTTGATAAATAATAATATAAGACCAGAGGAGATTCAATCTTTATGGAGTAATACTGTAACTGGTTTTGCAATTCCTAGTTTAGAAGCAAGGGTTATGAATCATTTTGATTTTTCATCGAAGACAAAACGTGTTCCCTTAATGGGTCTAGGTTGTATGGCCGGAGTCGCAGGACTTAATCGTGTTGCTGATTATTTAAAAGGTCACCCAGATGAGGCTGCTCTTTTTTTCTCTGCAGAGTTATGTTCTCTAACTTTTCAACTAAATGATACAAGTGCAGCAAACCTCGTTGCCACAGGACTATTTGGTGATGGTGCAGCAGCAGTATTACTTGTAGGAGATAATCATCCCTTAAGAAAGAAAGCCGCATTAAAATGGGAGGCATCTGAGAGTATTTTCTTCAAAGATTCTCAAGATACAATGGGATGGCATGTTGGCGCTGAAGGCTTAAAAATTATTTTGAGTAAAAGTGTACCTGATGTTGTCAAAAATCGCTTAAAAGATCCTATGATTCATTTTTTAAACGATCAAAACTTAAATTTAAGAGACATAAGTAATTTTATGACTCACCCTGGGGGGCCTAAAGTACTTTCAGCCATGGAGGAATTACTAGGATTAAACGAATCATTCCTACATCATAGTTGGGAAAGCCTTGCTCAAAATGGGAACATGAGTTCTGTTTCAGTTCTTGATATAATTCATCGGACAATTCAGGCTCGAACCAATGAAAAACCTGGCGAGAAATGTCTTGCAATAGCAATGGGACCTGGCTTTAGTGCTGAAGTTGGTTTGTATTCATGGATTTAATTTTTATTTATCAGCTACTGATTGGCTTTGTGATTATTCAAAGATTGATTGAATTATATTACTCAAAAAAAAATATAGATTATATACTCAGTCAGGGTGGGAAGGTGATTCCTGAAATGAACTACCTTTTTATGGTAATTTTACATTTTAGTTGGCTTGCTGGACTTACTTATAATATTTTAGTTCCTATCCAACAGGTAGACTTAGATTTTAATTTCATCTTTTTCTTGTCTGTTTTTGTTATGGGACAATGTTTTAGAATTTTGGCCATGAAAGCACTCGGCAAACGATGGACAACTCGAATTGCTATTTTACCAAATGTAGATGTCATCGATAGAGGCATTTTTCGCTATATAAAACATCCAAATTATATTGGAGTTATATTAGAGATTTTAGCACTTCCACTTATGATACATCTCTATTTATTTTCAATTTTCTTTAGTGTGTCTAACATCATAATTCTTTATTTTAGAGTAAAAAAAGAAGAGGAGAGTTTAAGGCACTACAATAATTATTCAGCAGTATTTGGTAAATCGAGTTTATGAAATTGGCCATAGTAGGTGGAGGTCCTGTAGGTCTCTTTTTATCATTAGAACTATGTAAAAATATTCAAGAGTTAGATACGATTGATCTCTTTGAAAAGTCCAAATGGCCAAAAGATAAAACCTGTGGCCAAGGTATTATGCCAACAGGTGTGAATTTACTCTCATTAAATAATATTAACTTTAATGATAATGAAGATTGTTTTGCTTTAAAAGGTGTTCGATATATTGATGATTCAGTAGAAGTTGAAGGAGATATGGTAGAACCTATCTTAGGTGTCGAAAGAAAAGTATTATCCCAAAAACTTTATGAACAAGTTAGTAAAAAATCAAAAATAAATTTATATCCTCATCATTTAGTCGATAGTATTGAGATGTTGCAAAGGGAGTATGATTATTTTTTTCTATGTGATGGCTTAAATTCAAGGCTTAGAAATGACTTAGGCTTGACCAGAAAAAAACATTTTATGCCTCGAATGGGAGCTAGAGTTCATTTTCTACAGGCCCCTTGGAGTGACCGAGTTGAAGTTTATTGGAGTCATGGAGTAGAGGCATATGTTACTCCAGTGAATCAAAATAAAATTGAAATCGCATTTTTATGGTATAAAGAAAAAATTAAATTAAAGTCCGACTTAGAAAAACAACTGATGAGTTATTTCCCTGAACTAGAAATTAAGTTAAAACAGGACCAAAATGCAGGTGACTTTATTGGTTATGGGCCATTCAATGTAAGAAGTAAAAGTATTAAATATAAAAATATTTTTTTAGTAGGTGATGCTTATTGTTTTCTAGATGGAATTACAGGTGAGGGGATTAGCTTGGGATTCAGATCGGCAAAAATTATAGCAAAGCATTTTAAAAAATTTTCATTTTTACAACACTTCAAAATCTATCTATTATATTTTAATTATGGCTTTTGGGTGTATTCAGCCCTTGTGCTTTCAAGGTTCCCAAAGTTTAGAAAAACTGTTTTTAAAGTTTTCCTTAAAAAAACAAAAATATTTAATCTCAT
>CAYFHZ010000161.1:0-6513 GCA_964342535.1 uncultured Bacteriovoracaceae bacterium
CCTTGGATAATATAGCCTTTGCTATAGAAAATAACTCTTTTCTTGATAACGGCATTTTTCATCAAAGATGTGATGAGTTTTTCAAGAAGAACTATCATTCCAAATGCTTCTTAACGCCATCATGTACAGATGCCCTTGAGATGGCATCACTAGTTGCTGGAGTAGTTCCTGGAGATGAAGTTCTTTTACCAAGTTATACATTCTCGTCTACTGCCAATGCATTTCTTTTGAGAGGTGCAATATTAAAATTTATTGATATTGATCCTATGACTTTAAATATGTGTCCTCAAGATCTTGCTAAAAAAGTTTCAAAAAAAACTAAAGTCATTTGTCCCGTACATTATGCAGGGGCCCCATGTGATATGGAATCTATTGTGAAAATTGCTAAAGATCATAATGCCATAGTAATTGAGGATGCCGCCCAAGCGATTGGCGTAAAATATAATGGAAAATATTTAGGTACAATTGGTGATATGGGAACTCTTAGCTTTCATGCAACCAAAAACATTCATTGTGGCGAGGGCGGAGCGTTATTTGTTAATAATACAGATTTGTATGATAGTGCATATATTATTAAGGACAAAGGTACAAATAGGCGTAAGTTTTACTTAGGAGAGGTAGATAAATATAGTTGGGTTGGAGTTGGCTCCTCTTATACAATGAATGACTATACTGCAGCTTTCTTATATTCACAGTTAGTTGAAATTGAGATCGTTAATAAGCTAAGAAGAAAAATCTTTTCTAAATACTGGAATGAGCTTTACTCTACGCTTTTAAAATATGATATAAAAATAGCTCCTGAACATTATAAAGAATCTAGTAATGGGCATATATTTTTTATGGTGATGCCTACCAACAAAATGCGAGATAAATTTATTCACTATATGAAAACGAGAGATATTGATTGTTATTTTCACTATATTCCGCTTCACTTCTCTAGGATCGCTTCGGAGTTTAAGGCAGACGTTCCGGTAACAGAAAGGCTATTTGATAAAATTGTTAGATTACCTCTTCATGCAGAGCTAAGTGATTTAGATGTGCAAAGAGTCATAAGTGAAACGATATCTTTTTTAAATAAGTAAAAATTTCAAAACTTAAGACATCCTTTATTATATTCAGATAAACATAATCTAAATATATTTAGAGAGAGTGATCATGTTTAAATTCCTATTGTTTTATGTTTTGTTGTCCAATTATCTTATGGCCGAAATTAAATACTTTGATGACGCAATTGAATGCCCAGCTCAATCCTCGCTAGATCATTATATAAAACAACCTTTATTTCATGATTTGAGTGCAGCAAATATTTCACACATACCTCGCTTAAGACTTTTTAAAGATGAGCAAAAGAGATATTTGGGTAAAACATTTAATATCTACTATGAGCTTCAAGCACCTTTTGATTCTTCAAAAGAAATTCTCTTTATGATACCTGGTGGACCAGGGGAAAGTCATACCTTTATTCATGACTTTATGGGCAATAGTATATTTGCTAAACTTGCAGAAAATTTTAATGTTATAACAATGGACCATAGGGGAGTTGGTTGTTCTAGATATTATGGACCAGGAGACTATCCATCAGAATCTATGCTTATGCGTCAAGCTGCCACTGATATCGAGTTGATTCGAAAATCGTATGGTGAGCAAATGAGAATAAATGTTTTTGGTTATTCTTATGGCTCATTTCTTGCTCAAACTTACGCACTTCTTTACCCAAATTATATAAACCGACTTTTTTTAGGTGGTGCTTTTTCAGCCGCTTTAGAGTTTAGAAATGCAATGAAAACTTTTGAACAAAGAGTTTTAAATGCTTCACCATTAATAAAGGAAGATTATCTTTATCTAAAATTAATGTTTCCTGACTTGGCCCTGCAAATAATGAAAGTTGCTGAAACTTTTATGTATGACTATACCATGACGAATCACTATCTAGTGGAACTTGTAAAATCAGTTAGAGCAAGCGTAGACGATTTAGATATAGAAATGGCCTATGATATTATTAAACAAAACCTTATGATTGATCCTCCTATGGAATGGATGATGAGATCAATAGCATGTATAGAGATTTTTCCACAAGAAATTGATGAGACAATGTTTCCTATGTTTTGGAGTATGATTTCTCATTGCACAGAGTATAAAGATAGAGTTGAATATTTTGATTACTCTGAAAGTTTACAACATATTAAAGTTGAAACATTCTTATGGGGGGGGGCTCATGATCATGTGACACCGGCAATTGGAATGAAAAAAATGAACCAAAAATTACCGCTTTCATATCTCTACATAGATAAAGATTTAGGTCATGGTATAAATAAACCTGAATGTTTTTTTTATATGGTTTCGAGCTTTTTTACAAATGGTATTAGTGATGAACTTGATCAGGTGAAAGATTCCGTTGATTGTACTAATAAGCCCAGCATAGAGTTATTTGATTTAAATTTCTAATATTTATTCTATTATGAATAATAAGTAATAATGTCACATATATTAGGCAAGATTTAAGTAAAATCTGTCAATCTTCTCCTTTTTCGATTATATATTCAATTAGTTAGGAAATATTTAATTAAATTGATATTTTGAGAGATAATAAAGCGATGAATATATTTATATTTTTAAGTCTATTAATGATTAGCTGTAACTCGAATATTGACTTCCAACTAAAAGAAAAAGAAGAAGTTCAGGAAACTACTGAAGAGCAAAATGATGGTACATCAAAGAGCCAATTAATAATTAGTAATAATATGGATGCTTCTCTTGTACTTGGACAGATAGACTTTACATCAAGTTCCCAAAATATAGATGGAACAACTCCTAAAGCTAATTCTCTTAAAACAGTTCAAGGAATTTATTCAGACTTTGCTAACGATAGACTCGCAATTGCTGACAGAGGAAATAATCGAATACTTATTTTTACTAATTTTCCCTCTACAAATGGAGAGTCTGCAACAATAGCACTAGGCCAACCAGACTTAATTACTAATACTGAAAATAATGGTGGTCGGTCTGCAACTTCACTATCAGCACCAAAAGATGTTGTATGGAATGGAGCAGAGCTCTTTGTCTCTGATACAGGAAACAATAGAACTTTAGTTTGGACAAGTTTTCCAACAAATTTTGCGGAAGCGGCTGATTATGTAGTTGGCCAGCCAGACATGGTAACTGGAACTGCAAGTACAGGAGGGAGAAGTGCAAGTACTATTAAGTCTTATTACGCTCACTCAGCCTTTGCGACTGAAAATTACTTATATACAGCGGAACATGGAAGTAATCGTCTTTTAATCCATCCTTTACCCATAACAAGTGATTTTGCAGCAGCAACATATGTAATAGGTCCTAGTGACTTTGTAACTTATGGATCATCTACAGCAAGTGACACAAGTCTTGATCTACCTGTTGGAGTTTGGAGTAATGATCAATATATAATAATTGCTGACAGATATAATCATAGAGTTGTTATACATAATAACTTTCCTTCAACTGCGACTGGTGCAGTTCATGATGTTGTTATTGGACAAGTCGACTTTACCGGGCAAAGTGCAAATCAGGGGGGAAGTGTCGGGGCCAATACACTTAATGAACCTCATTCTGTCTTCTATGATGGAGAAAGACTTTTTATTGCAGATACATCAAACCACAGAGTTTTAGTTTTTAACTCAATTCCAACTGCAAATAATGCAAGTGCAGATTATGTTATTGGTCAACCGGACTTTACTTCAAATACTTCAAATCAAGGTGGAGTAGTTGGGGCAAATACCTTAAGTGCTCCTTCGAATTTAACCTATGACAGTGACTGTGGTTGCTTGCTTGTAGGGGATAAATCAAATAGCAGAGTTCTTATATATAAGTAACTTTTCAACATCTAAAAATAAATGTATCGTTTGAAAAAAGGATTTCTATGAAATTTATCGATACACATTGTCATGTTTTTCCCCATCATAAATTTTTAACGTCCAATAAGATAATTGAAACAAAAAAGAAGTTACCTTTTGAAGATTGGATCAAAGGTAAAATTGATCGTTTTTCAAATATAGTTCATAAAGCACAAACTAATCTTCCTGATAATCAGTGGGTCGATAAGTATAAGTTAAAAGATAAATTACTTGAGTTTGGTTCACTTGGTACAATTATTCAACATGATCATATTGATCTGCTAGAAAACTTAAAAAGAAATAAAGTAGATAAATGTCTTCTTATTGCACATCCACCACTTTTAAGTAATGAATTAGTAATGGCCTTAAGTATAAAATATAAAGAGTTTTATCCAGTTGTAAATATATCAGAGCATGGCCCAGATGTGAAAAAAGAGCTCAAATACTATATTTCGCAAGGTGCAGTTGCTTTAAAAATACATGCTGCTGCAGATGGTTTGTCCGAAAAAAATGAGCATTATAAGAAATTATTAACAGTTGCAAATCAAAAATCACTTCCAGTTATTATACATACTGGAGCTTTAGAGGTTCCATTTTATAAAGTTCCTCATTATGGTGATGCTGAAATTTTCGAAGAGTGGTTTAGCTCTTATAAAAATATAAAATTTATCCTCGCACATATGAATATATATAAACCTCAAATTGTTATAGATTTTTGTAAAAAATATGAAAATGTTTATACTGATATATCCTGGCAAAGTGAAAGTTCTATTCTTCATGCAATAGATGAATTAGCAGGTAAAAAAATTATGTTTGGTACTGATTGGCCATTTGTAGGAAATAACACAGAAGTAATGAGAAAAAGACTCGTGAATCTTTTTGAAACAAATAAAATATCTTCCGAAATATTTCATAACATCGCAAGAAAAACTGCGGAAGAAGTATTTAAATTAAGTTAAAAAATTTTCTTTTTTCTCGTTAATAAAAAGTCTCCAGATCGGATTAAATTCATCATATTTGGCCATTAATTTAAGTGTTCCACCAATAGCCTTTTTTCCAAGAACAATTTCTTGAAAATTTTCGTCGAGCTTTAAGAGAGGAAGTTCACTAATTAAGTTATTTATAATGGGACTTTCTTTTAATTCAGGAAATTCTTCTTGTAAGATATTTAACATGCGCTTAGCATTTCGATGTGGTGCTAAATAAGCGGCAATTAATTTGTTGAACATATGCCCACAAAGACTTCTTTTCCATTTTGGAGCACTGTTGTAATATTGAGCAAGAAATATTTCATCCATTTGACAGTGACGTATTTCATCTTTGAGGTGAAAATAATGAACCTGCCAAAAATTAAAATCTAGTTTGGACTTATTATTCATATAATTTTTTTGATATTTCTTACTGAAATCTAGAGTTCTTTCTTCAAAAAATAATGCTAACCAGATCCAAACAAGAAAGACTGTGTTGTACTTTGTAATCATTGAAAAGAAGAGATCTTGGAGAAAATTAGTTTTAAATATTTTAAATGTTCTATTATTTAAATACCAATCTGGTTCAGCTTTTTCCAAGGTACGCCAGAACATTTCTCCATGTTTTTCTTCTTCTGTGTAAAAGTGCTCCATCCCTGTTGCAAGTTCTTTTGGAAGATCATGAGTAGACATACCATCTGTTAAAATACCTGCCAGTAGATTCTTTTCAAGCCAAACAAATTGCTCACATACACTTAAAGCATATAGGTGATTATATCTTATTCGATACTTCTCTTCGAGCCTTTGGTAACTGGGTAAATAAGAAAGATAGTTCATCTCTTCTGGAACCCAATCAATTGTGTGGTCTACTTTTTGAGACCAATCCATATCGTCAATATCAAAAAAATTCTTCTCACTTTGAGAATTGAGTTGATTCAATTTATCAATATGTAATTCACTAATCATGATGAACTCCTTTGAGATAAATACTAATTTGATTAGGATAGTGTTTTGTTAAATACTCACCTAGTTCTTTGATGTTTCCACACTCTAAAAAAATTGTGAGCGGAAGATTTGGAAAGTTTTCTTGGAGAAGTCCAATAAATTGAAGAACATCCATAGAGTTAACTCCCAACTCAGCAAAGGACGTACTTGAATTAATGGAAGCTGATTCTTCAATGATTTCTTTGAATTGTTTTAATAGGAGATTCTCAACTAGAAGAACACTAACTTCTTGTGTGTTTAAGTCCATGCTCTATCTCTTTTGTTTCTTTCTGTTTAAATATTTTTTCCAGTGCCATCTTTAATATATATTTATATCCAACCAGAGTCATGATGATAGTTGAACGTATATAGTAAAAATGATAAAACCTTTGCCAATGTTGAAGTTTTCCTTGAGCATAACCCATTTTAGCTTCATATCTTTTAACCTTCCCACTCGTTGTTTTCTTTAAACAAAGAGGAGGAGTGATATAAATATCAGTAGGTTTAATAGGGACAATTGATTTTAGTTTTTCACAGGCCTCATTTTTGATTTTTGTATGTAATGATTTATCCAATGAGCAAACTTCAATGGCCATTTTAACTTCCTCTTGCCCGCTAATGAGTGTTGAAAAAGCTACGATTTTTCCTTGCTTAATATACCTGGAATTAAAACTAGCTTTGGCTTCTATATC
>CAYFHZ010000162.1:0-6513 GCA_964342535.1 uncultured Bacteriovoracaceae bacterium
CAATCGAAGAAAAAAGATTGTTACATAATATTTATAATAAATGAATAATTATAAAATTTTATTTAAATATTCATAATCAAGATCATTAATAAAATTTGAGTAATATCCTGGTTACAGGCGGTTGCGGTTTTATTGGAAGCAATCTGGTTGACCAATTGATTAAATTAAGCAATGAAGTATATGTTATTGACAATTTGTCAACGGGCCTGAAATCCAACAAAAACGTTAAAGCACGTTATTATTTAAAAGATATACAAGACTATATTGAATTTAATGCTTCTTTAAAAAATTTGATAAGGAAACACTCTATAAAAATAGTTTATCACTTGGCCGCACTAAGTGATGTAAGGGAAGGAATCAAAGATCCAAAGATGACATTTATAATCAATCAGCTTTCCTTAGTGGCAATTTCAAAAATTTGTGCGGATAATGATGTAGAAAAATTTGTTTATACATCAACAAGTGCTGTTTATGGTGAACCTAAGTATTTACCAGTTGATGAACTTCATATAACTATACCAATAAGTCCATATGGCCTATCAAAATTAGGAGGAGAACAGTTTTTACACTATTTAAATAAAAATTGTGATATGGAAATAATTGTCCTTCGATTGCCAAATGTTTACGGGCCAAGACAACGATCAGATTTAGAAGGAGGGGTTGTTTCCATTTTTAATAATAAAATAAAAAAGGGTGAAAAGGTCATTTTCTATGGGGATGGTAACCAAACAAGAGATTGGGTCCATGTTTATGATATTGTAGACGGTTTAATTAAAATCATAGAGGTTAGTAATTTTGATTATATAGTAATTTCATTGGGTTCAGGAATAGAAAATAGTTTATGGAATTTATTCAATATATTAAAAAAATATTATAATTATAAACTAAATCCTATACTGGAAGGAGAAAGAAAAGGAGACATTAAGCGTATGATTATGAGTGGAATCAAAGCTAAGAACCTTTTGGATTGGGAAGCTAAAATAAATCTTGAAGAAGGCGTAAAATTAATGTAGTAATAGTTTGATGTGCGGAATTTCAGGAACAATAGTAAAAAAGAATTACAATCCAGGCAAAAAAGTCCGGCCTGAAGAATTATCTGATATGGTCAATAATTTAAAGAATGGAAATAAAGATATTGATAGACTGTTGGAAAAAGTTTGGGAATATAAATCAAATGTTAATTTTATTCGATATGTAAATAATAAAGCTGAAAGAAAATTAATTAAAATTATAGCAAATAAAATAAATGATTTAGGGAATAATCAGTTATCGACTGTAAAAAAAATAGATAAACAGTCATCACCTCAATTGTTTGTAAAAAAGTATGAAGAATATGAAAAATTAAAGGATTGTTATTGGTTTTTATCACATGAAATTAGGGAATGGTATGATAATTTTACACAAATAATAAGTCGCGGTATTGATGAATTAGATGACCATTCGATTGTTTTTTATAAAAGTTTGTTAATAATTATTAATTCAATTGATAATCGATTGGAGATTAGAGGTAGAGATTCATTAGGATTATCCCTTCAATTTACTATTGAAGATAAATTAAATTTGGGAAATATTATTTCCTATATGAAGAAAAATAAAATGAAAGGTTATATTGAAAATGTTAATAATAAAAAAGTAGTGACACTAATATTTAAAACAGCGGATAGAATAGGAGCGTTAGGGGATAACGCTCGAATTATAAAAAAAGAAATAAAATCAAATAGAATTCTTTCAGAAATTGTTTGTGAAGGACTTTATAAAACAGCTACAATTATTGCGCATACCAGATGGGCATCTGTAGGGAAAATAAACATTTCAAATTGTCATCCTATTGATAATACTGGAAAAAACAAAATAAATAATTTCCCATTAGTTTTATGTTGTATGAATGGTGATATATATAATTATAAGAATATTATTGAAAAAAAGGAAAAATTATTGAATTATAAATTCAACGATGACTTTTCAAACGATTGTCAAGCAATACCTATCTCTCTTACTAATATTAATTTTAAGCCTCAAAATATGAGAAAAATAATCAATCAATTCAGTAGAGCATTCTCGAACTTTTCTAAACACATCTAAAAGTTTCCGAATATTGCTCTTTTACTTATCAACTTAATTAAAGGGTAAATTTAATGAAATTAAATGAAAAAAAATTACAGTCATTCGCATTGGCCGAACTCAATACCTATGACCTTAGAGGTTTAGGTATATGCGAAAACAAAGCAGTTTGTGAAATACAAGAGGACATAGTGTCTAATTTTGATGATTTAAATAGTGAAGAAACTAAAAAAGCACGTTTAGATTACTTCAAAGTGGCTGGTGTGACTTATGATGATTATTCGGAAAAGCACATGCGGCTTGATGAAAATAGAGAAATCATCTACGGCATTAGAAATATAGGTGGTAACTCTAATTTACCATTTATAAATCTGATCCCAAATTTTGAAATTGAATCTAAAGAAGATGCACTTAGAATTTATGAAAACATAAAAGATGATCAAAGAATATTTAATCCACTATACTTGTGCTTCCACACTAATACAAAAATCGATGCTGATTTTCTTGGCTCTCTATATATGGTTGCGACAACTAAATCTTTAAAAGAAAAAAAGGCATGGCCAAATGAAAAATCTATTAGTTTTAAAGAAATCAACGATGATTCCTATTATGAGTGGTATAAAAATGGTTATGACGATTTTCATTCTGAGTTTCCAGAACTGAAGACCAAAGTTAAGGTCAATAGTTCAGATATAATGAGTGTTTCTTTAGAACAATCTCTTTTAAAGTATGTAGAGTTTAACGGAAATAGAGTTGGCCTAATTGCTGCTGAAAAAAGTAACTTCTTAGGTCATACAGCTAGCTACTTTAACGAAATATTCATTTCAAAGAAATGGAAAGGTAAAGGCCTAGCAAAAGCGATTCAAAGAAGATTCGTTGAAGAGTTTTCAGAAGAAGATTATGTATGGGGAACTATTGATAGTAATAATCTGCCTTCATACAAGACGGCATACTCCAATGGACGCAGACCCATTCGGTACGAGTGCTTTATCAATCTAAACTAAGTAATTGGCCAGAGTGAAATACCTCTGTTTTTCACTTTATTATTGAGTAAAGCGAAGTAAGTACTAGACTATTATGTATTATAGCAATGTCATCAAACTCCATTTGTAGATTTATCCCTCGACCAAAAGAATATTAAAGCACATCAATATTCCATCCATTGCTATGAAACTCTTGTATCATTATTTGTACATCGTTTAGGTTCAAATAAGCAAAATTTGGTTCTGTTCTCATATTTACAACCTCAAAGCCAATTATGCCTATATAAAAGTTTAATGATTTCTTGAAATAAGAACATGTAATATCAGGAACCATTTTATTCCAATTTAACTCAATCAAAATTCACCTAACTTTTCCTGAATACAACTAATTTACCTTGAACAAATAGTAAATCCAAATCTTCATTCTAGTCGAACTCCATTCATTTTAACAAAAGCGTTCAGAGTAACTTCGGTTAGTTCTCTAGTATTCGAAAACCCTAGAGACTGATAAAACTAAATTTATTATTAGAAATTCATTTTAATCTTACATAAAAACATTAATAATATCTTAAGAAATCTTAAAACTTGATCAATAATATGCCCAAACATGGATTTTGTAACAATAAGAAAACATAAATGATTTTGAATATATATAATGTTCGTGATAGTTAGTCATAAGATATTGATAGTCTCGGAGGAGAAAGTATGAAATTAATAACTATATGTTTTCTTATAATGGTTTCTTTAAATGCATTTTCAGATCAGATGGCACCTCCTGTGGCAAAAAAAATTCCACATATTGATAACTTTTTTGAAGACCCTAGAGTCGATAATTATCGCTGGATGCATGACAGTACAAATATTGAAGTGAAGAAACATCTTCTAAAAGAAAATTCATATGGTGAACAATTTATTAAGAAAAACTCTGCCATACAAAAAAATTTGCAAGATGAATATAAACGATTAAGAAGCACATACCGAAGAAGAATCAAGTATATATATGATAATTTTCGAATCTACACGAAGAGAAACATAAAAGAAAACTATGATCGTTGGCTAATGCTTGATATAAAGACGGGCCAAGAAATTCTTTTACTAGATGAAAATCTTCTAGCTAAAAAACATAGTTATTTTGAAGTATATGATTTTTCCATAAACCCTTCTAAAACTCATGCACTAGTTTTAATAGATATCAAAGGACGTGGTCATTTAACACCCTTTGTACTAGACCTAAAAACAAAAATTATAAAACAAAGAGAATCGAAGCTAATTTGGGGAGAACGGGCTTTATGGATTAATGACGAAAAACTAATTGTACTTTGTGCTAAAAACGAAATGGAAAGCTACCAACCATACGAATATGAAATAAACACAAAAAAAGAAACTCTACTCCAAAATTTCCTAAACCAAAGAGCAAAACGAAGTATATATGCCACTAGTGACAACGAAGATGTTTTACTTGTTTTAAAAGAAACACTCAAAAGCACAACTTATAGATATAATCAAAAAGAAAATAAATTTGTAGTACTCGGTATTGCTAAAAAAGAAGAAGTAGCATCTTATGATAAAATTGGTGATCAATGGTATAAAGTTTCAAATATCGACTCTAAGAATAATGATTTATTCCAGCTAAAAGAATCAAAATGGGAAAAAATTTATACTCCTCTAAAGGGTAACATTAAATCATTTAAACAAGCTACCGCAATTCCAGCATATTATATTGGTAAAGATTACTTGGTAGTGGAAGAAAACCTTGAAGCTATGAGTCGATTTGTCGCCATCGACCTCAATAGTTTACAAGCAAAAAAATTGATGGATTATGAATTAGTAACTTTTAAAGGACAAAAGCTTAAAAATATTGATGGAGTTGATTCATTCTTTTTCGAAGAAACTGGTTTTATAAAACCCACTCAAACCCTAAAAATAGAACTGGCTTCACAAGTAAAGACAATTGAAATCCCTAGCGGTGTTACTAGTTTTAACTCAGAATTATATGAAACATTAAGAATAAGCATACAAGTTCGAGATGGAAAAAATGTTCCTGTCTCTCTCGTTTATCGTAAAGATTTAATCAAATCTAAAAATAATTATATGAATTTTTATGGTTACGGCGCCTATGGTGCTGTTGTACCATATAGGTTTTTAAAATCTGAAATTCCATTGCTAGACAGAGGTATAATATATGTCATGGTTCATGTTCGAGGGGGAGGGGAAAAAGGCAAATCTTGGCATGATCAAGGAAGAGTGTTTAACAAAATGAATACATTTTATGATTTCATAGATGTAGTTGAACATTTTGTGGGTACCAAAATGACAAATCCCAAAAAAGTTTCTATTGAAGGACGTAGTGCCGGAGGACTTTTAATGGGAACTGTTTTAAACTTGCGTCCTGAATTGTTTAAAGTTGCCAAAGTTGGAGTTCCTTTTGTAGATGTTCTTAATACAATGACTCTTTACTATGATCCGTTAGCAAAATACGAAAGAAATGAATGGGGTGATGGACTTATTAAAGAACAATATGAGATGATTAAATCATACGACCCATATACGAATATAAAAAACAAGACTACCCTTCTCTATTGGTTTTTACTGGCTTTGAAGACACGGCAGTTTATTATTTTCAACCTATGAAATGGGTAGCAAAAATGAGAGAGCTCAATCCTAACGCCAAAAACCCTCTAATATTTCTTACTAGTTTTAAAGGAGGCCATGGAGGAGAATCGGGTGTAGAAGCAAGTGAAAGATTTCATGCTAGAAATAATGCATTTGTATTAAGAGAACTGGGATTTAAGAAATAGTACAAACTTGGTTTATATTTAGATAATTAAACTGGAGGGAAATATCATGATCATTTTTTCTCATGTTAAACTTTTTATAAGGAATATCAATAAAGCAAGCATTATGGGAATAAATGTAATTCTAAAGCATCTAGGACATTATTCATTAAATATAATCTTTAACTCCTTACGATGCACTTGGATTTTTTTTAAGATCACTCATCAAGAATTTCTTTTACATATGGGCGATTATGATGGTCTAGGAAGCTAAGTTCTATGTGATGTTAGAATAACTTGTAAAAATAATGAGTTGCTTTGTGGCAAACTAACTAGATTCCTGACGAAACTTCCTTTAACTAGTACAATGGAAAACTATCAAGCAATGTACGATAAAATAGTTGAAGCAAAAGACTTTTTAAAATGTAATTGATTATAAGGTTTAAGCTCATATTCATATGACGAAAGATTTTGATCTGTAGATGTGAGCTTAATTATTTAGACTACTCAAAGGCATCTTTGACCTTCACTGGATAAATATGACCAATCCATTTAACTGGCTTTCCAATATTAAAAAAACTTCCCTAGTTCGGATTATCATTGAATCGATATTTGTTAATTAACATGTAGAATAGTAAAAAGATACGAGGATTAGGTATAATTTTGTTCAACTAGTTTTCTTTATGCCTGATTTC
>CAYFHZ010000163.1:0-6508 GCA_964342535.1 uncultured Bacteriovoracaceae bacterium
ATAAGCCTTACAGCGCAAAAGATAAAATATCTACTTCTGTGGTTGCTTCATTTAAAAGACAAAATCAAAAAATTAAAGATTATGAAGCAAAACGGATTAAAGAACTTTCAAAAGACTTTCAGATAAAAAAGAATAAAAAACCGAGTACAAGTGAGAGGTATAAAATTCTCCATCAAGCGAGTCATGAAAAAATGATCTATAAAAGGCTCTTAACTAGTTGTAGTAGAAAAGATTCTAAGTATGTGGAAGCTACGGCCCAAAAATTTTCTAGGTTTAAATACTCACTTGCCCTTGGCGCAAACCCTGCTTTCTATTTGTACACTAATTGGGATAAAAAAGGGACAGATCATTTTTTTTGGGAAAAATTTGGTTACGAAGTTTTCATGGGTTTTTTTTACACTTTTATAGCAAATAAAATCATTCTTAATACCAATAGTTCATTTTGGACAAAGTACATGCAAACGACTCTTCAGTATAATGCCATGATTGGAATGGAATCTTATTCTTATGAAGTTCTATTTGGTAAAAAGAGTATGATAAGACTTTTTCAAAAAGTATATAAAGGGTCTGTACCTGAGTCTGAACTTGAAAAACAGTATGAAGCGCTTATTAATCATCCTGACTTCGAAAATAAAGTAAAGGAATTGATGACTTCTTTAAACAAACAAGATCATACTCATAACACAAAATATTTTTTAGATAAGTATTTAGACTTATCGCCATCTTCTCAGCTCAATGACAGTTTAAAAATCACGCAATCAGATTTATTGGCGCCAGAATCGAAAGAGTTTTTAATGGAGCTACTTTCAGAACGAATCTATTTAGAAAATATGGGGGAGATGTCTTTTTTTCAAACAGGTCGAAAGGATCTAGATCGTTATCTTTTTTATAGTGTTACGGATATTCCATGGAACTTAAAAGGACTTATTGTGAATTTGGCCATCTATGAACTTATTTGTAAAGAGCCATTTGGACCAGTAGGATCTTGGCTTTCTGTAATATCTATTGTTATGGCCGATAGATTTTTTGATGGAAGTATTGAGTATGATTTAAGAAGACATGCTATTAATCAATAAAATTTAAGCTGCGATATTTAAATCCTTAAGTTCAAGATAAATGACTTCTTCTTGATGATTTCTGGCATCTAGTACATATTGAATCCAATCATCACTTACTGTTTGAGTGGCTGATAAAAAATCTGGAAGTCCTCTTCTGTTTTCCGATGTAAAATGAAAAATAAAAAAGATCCCAAAACTCAAATAGCAAAGGAGATATCCAAAAGTGCGTTGGAATGCGATTTTCAAACTTATATGGGATTGAAATTGAGAGTGATCAAAAATAAATTCTTGGTTTACAACTCGTAAATTCATGACTTTCTTACCAAGTGTTTTTCCATTTAAAATATAATTACAATAAAAAAAATATCCTGAGTATACTGTTAAAAACACGATACCACTTA
The DNA here is from genome assembly GCA_964342535.1 of uncultured Bacteriovoracaceae bacterium. Taxonomy (GTDB): domain Bacteria; phylum Bdellovibrionota; class Bacteriovoracia; order Bacteriovoracales; family Bacteriovoracaceae. Next base: position 1,460 of record CAYFHZ010000163.1, read on the forward strand.
GTATAAAGTTTCCTTGAAGCAAATCCACCTTCTTTTGATAAGGGATTCCATTTAAATATTTACCAATAAAAAGTGCATAGCTTTGGTTGATTATAATATTACAAATCATAATAAATGTTATATCTACTAAAAAAGCCCAGAATCGTTTGGTGATAAGATCAGAGGGGGTTAGGCTTAACTTCTTCTGTCTAAAGTCATCTATTGTTTTGATTTGTTGATTTGCTTGAATGTAGTCGTGTAATTGAATTACTTTATTATTTGTTTCCATCTTAGACTGTATCGGTTGTCATAGACAGAGTTAAAAGTAAGAAGAAGAGAGGGGTAATAATTACCCCTTTCATATGTTAATACTTTACAGGGGCTTTTGCTTCCAAACTTGATAAAAAAGCAGAAATATTTGAAACCTCTTCTTTTGTAAGAACTTTCCCTATTTGATGTTCCGCCATAAGTTCAATTGCTTTATCTAGTTTTTTGATAGATCCATCATGAAAATAAGGAGGTGTTTTAGTTATATTTCTAAGTCCTGGAACTTTAAATTTAAATTTATCTCTTCTCTTGCCAGTTACTTCATGTCTACCTGTATCCTTAGTCGGGTAATCCTTAACGAGTCCTAATTTTTGGTACATAGTACCTCCAAGGCCTTCACCCAAATGACAACTTGTACACCCAATTTCGATGAATGTTTGTAGGCCTTTTCTTTCTTGCTGATTCAAAGCCGTTATTTCTCCATTGAGATAGTCATCAAACCTAGATGGAGTTGTAAGGGTTTTTTCAAACTCCCCAATAGCTATAGCTAAATTATCCCAAGTCATTGGTTTTTTATCCTTAGGAAATGCCTTTTTAAATAAAGCTGCGTATTCAGAGGTATTAATTTTTTCCATTGCCTCTTTTGCATCTTTTACACCATGCTCTACCGGATTTAAAATAGGTCCTTTGGCTTGATCTGCTAAATCTTTTGCTCTACCATCCCAAAATTGTACAAAATTAAGATGTGAGTTTAGTGATGTTGGTGAGTTTCTACCTCCTCTTTTACCATTATGGCCTAAAGAAGTAGCTTCATTATCTACTCCAAAATTGTCAAGCTTATGACAGCTATTACAACTAATTGTGCCATTTGAAGATAATGCTGTTTCAAAATAAAGTTTTTTGCCTAAAGCAACTTGTTCCTTTGATAAATTCTCGACCATTTTTAATGGTTTAAATAAGTTTTTAGCCCTTTCATTTAGGCTGGTATCCTCTTCTGTAATTTGCATGCCTGTACAACTGGTTAATAAAACCGAGATGATGAGTATTACCTTTTTCATATTCGCTCCTTAGAAATCGACTTGACCCGAATATAAATATATTAAATTTTTCTTAGATATGAGTTGATTTGTATCATAAATTTGTCCAATTCTTTCCTGTTGGAAAAAATCAAGAATCTTTTTATAATGTTATAATAATAGGAGCTTATCTAATGCGTATATATTTTCTATGGTCAATTATTCCCATTCATCTTTTTATTTTAGCACTTGGGTACTTTATAAACTCGACTCTTTATAATTTGGTTATTTTTAGCGTTCCGATAACCTTACTTGGTTTACGAGACATTTTACAAAGAAAACATACGATACTTAGAAATTACCCAGTTGTTGGGCATTTTAGATATTTATTAGAGTCGATCAGACCAGAAATTCAGCAGTACTTTGTTGAGCGCTTTGATGATGGAAGACCATTTTCAAGAGAGCAAAGAAGTACAGTTTATCAACGAGCAAAAGGGCAATTGGATACTTCAGCTTTTGGAACACAACATAATGTTTATAAAGCGGGGAGTGAATGGTTAGAACACTCTATAGAAGTCGCTGATAGAGTAAGTGATGATGAAATGCGTATCCAAATAGGAAACTCTCAATGCTCTAAACCATATAGCGCTTCAAGATTTAATATCTCTGCTATGAGCTATGGCTCACTAAGTAAAACAGCTGTGGAAAGTCTTAACTGGGGAGCTAAAATAGGTAACTTCTATCACAATACAGGTGAAGGAGGAATATCGCCTTATCATACTCGCTATGGTGGAGACCTTTGTTGGCAAATTGGAACAGGATACTTTGGGTGTCGAAACTCTGATGGTACGTTTAACCCTGAAATGTTTAAAGAAAAATCTCAATTAAAACAAGTAAAATTGATTGAGCTAAAAATTTCTCAAGGAGCAAAACCTGGGCATGGTGGTCTTTTACCTGGAGCAAAAGTTAACCATGAAGTTGCGGCAATAAGGGCCGTTGAAATTGGAAAAGATGTTAATTCCCCTCCGTCTCATTCTGCTTTTCAAGGTCCTAAAGGTCTTATTCGCTTTATCGCTGAGTTAAGAGAACTTAGTGGAGGAAAGCCAGTCGGATTTAAGTTATGTATAGGAAAGAAACAGGAATTTTTTTCAATTATTAAGGCCATGCTTGAATTAGAAGTCTACCCAGATTTTATTACGATTGATGGGTCAGAAGGAGGAACAGGTGCCGCTCCAAGAGAGTTTACGAATTCCCTTGGTACTCCTTTAAATGATGCTTTAAATTTTGTACATAATTCATTAATCGCAAGTGGTATTAGAGATAAAATTATTTTAATCGCTTCAGGTAAAGTCATTGATGCCTTTAATCTCGTAAGTAAATTTAGTCTTGGAGCAGATATATGTAATAGTGCCAGAGGGATGATGTTTGCTGTCGGATGTATTCAAGCTCTGAGATGTAACTCGAATCATTGTCCAGCAGGTATTGCAACCCAAGACCCTAAATTATATCGATTGGTAGATGTACGAGACAAATCTAAAAGAGTTGCAAGATATCATGAAAAATCTTTGAGTGAGCTTAAGGACCTTTTAACTGCAGCTGGAGTCCATAATATTCGTGGTATCAAAAAATCCCATATTAAGAGAAGAATTGGACCTGGGAAAATTATGAACTATGCTGAAATTTATCCCAAGCTTAAAAATGGTTCACTTCTAGATGGAAGTTATGAAGGGCCATGGAAACAATACTGGCAAGATGCAACTGCAGATCAGTATTAGTTTAAATATTCAGTCTTAAGCTCATGAAGTTTTGTTAAAGCTTGAATAGGGGTCATATTCATAAGATCAAGCTTTTCAATTTCCTCAAAAAGTGGAGAACTCGTATCTTCAAAAATAATTTCAGGCTCCTCTGCTACAAAAAAATCTAATTGATTTGAAGGTGTCAGTACCTGACTAGATGATTTTTGGTCATGATTACTTTCTAGCTGCTTTAAGATTTTCTTAGAGCGTGAAAGAATATTATTTGGAAGTCCTGCAAGTTTCGCAACATGAATCCCAAAGCTTTGAGCGGCGCCTTGTTCTATTAATTTATAAAGAAATTGAACATGGCCATTTTCATTAACAGTTTTGACTGTAAGATTCTTGGCGCCAGTTAAGTCATCTGCAAGTTCTATAAGTTCATGATAATGAGTTGAAAAAAGAGTTAGAGCTTTTGTTTTTTGAACAAAATGTTCTACTAATGCCCAAGCAATACTGAGACCATCGTAAGTAGATGTTCCACGTCCAATTTCATCCAAAATAATAAGAGATTTATCAGTTGCATGGCGGATAATTTCTGCAGTTTCACTCATTTCAACCATAAAAGTTGATTGGCCTTTAATGATGTCATCACTAGCACCAAGTCTGGAAAATATATAGTCGACTAGTCCTAACTCAGCAGACTCAGCAGGAACAAAAGATCCAATTTGAGCTAAAAACTGAATAATGGCCATCTCTCTCATTACAGTCGTTTTCCCTGCCATGTTTGGACCTGTAATAAGACCAAAGTATACGCTCTCATCTAAGATGAGGTCGTGAGCAACAAACTGGTCCTTAATAGATTTCTTGATAAGAGGGTGCCAACCATTATTAATTTTAAGAATCTTCTTTTTTGTAACGACTGGTCTGCAAAAATTGTTTTGTTCAGCTAAAAATGCAAAAGATTGAAAAACATCAACGAGTGAGATTTGCTGAGCAAGGTCTAATATCGCAACAGAATTGTCCTTGACTAGATTTACAATAGAGTCAAAAATTTCACGTTCTAGCTTATAGAGTTTATCTTTTGCAGTGATAATTTCTTTTTCAAATTCGATTAATTCAGGACTGTGATATCTTTCACTATTTACTAGAGTTTGTCTTCTGATAAAACTCTCTGGAACTTTTTCAATATGTGATTTACTTACTTCAATAAAGTAACCTGCAACATTATTTGATTTTATTTTTAAGTTATTTATACCTGTTTCTTCTCTGTATTTAGCTTCTAATGCAAGTAGTGCATCTGTAGCATTCATACTAAGAGTATAAAGCTTATCTCTCTGTGGATTTGAGCCTTCTTTGATAAGATTCCCTTTATCTAAATGAGCTCCAATTTCATTACTAATAGTACTGTCGATTTGAGTTGCTAAATTATCTAAAGATTTTTTTTGCTTTGAAGATAGCTTTCCAATAACACCTAGAGGTAAGTTAGGAAGTTTTTCTAATAATTCTGTATGTGCTGTATTAGCGGCTGCAAGGTTGATAAGGTCTGCACCATTTACTTTTCCAGTTGAAACTTTTGCTAAGATTCTTTCTATATCTCTGATATCGAATAATATTTTTCTTAATGACCTTACTAATTCTGAATTACTCAAAAGATATTCAACGGTATTAAATCGGTTTTCAATAGCTGTTAAATCCCTTAAAGGTGCTTGATAAAGAGCTTTAAGTTTTCTTGCACCCATTGCCGTTCTTGTCTGGTCCATGAAACCTAATATTGAATCTTGGTAAGATTCCTTTGATTTTGGAAATATTTCGAGACCAACAAGTGTAGGGTAAGTAATTTTCATATCGACTTCAGAGTGAATCATCTGAAAAGGTCTAATATGATTTATTTGTTCAAGAGATTGAGTTGAGCAAATATAATAACTAAGAGCACCTATCACTTTTAAAAGCCCTGGGTTTAGTTTGAGGACTTGATCCCGCTTATAGGTAGGAATTAGTTTTTCAATATAAAGATCAGTATACTTTTCTTCAAAATACTCAGATGAAAGATG
>CAYFHZ010000164.1:0-6499 GCA_964342535.1 uncultured Bacteriovoracaceae bacterium
GAAATGGATAAGCATAACGAAAATTATCTAAAAGTCATTCTTGGTCTATTTTCTATGACCTTGATGATTTATATTGGTTCAACAACATTTAAAAAAGCTAGAGTAGATTTTACAGAAGAAAGCCTTTATACGCTTTCAGATGGAACTAAATCAATTCTCTCTAAACTAGATTCGCCTATAAAGTTGAAGTTATATTACTCAAAGACAGCGGCAAACAAAGGAACCGAAGGATTAAGAGCATTTAATAATCATTACCTGTATGTTCAAGAGCTTCTACGTCAATATGTTGGTAACTCAAGAAATAACCTCAGTTTAGAAGTTATCGACCCTAGACCAGATACTCCTGAAGAAGAAGATGCAACGGCATACGGACTTAAGAAATTTAATCTAACTGAAACCGAGAGATACTTCTTTGGTTTAGTTGCTGAAAATGAGTCTGGTACTGAAAAAATTATTGAGTTTTTTGATCCAAACCAAAAGGACAAGTTAGAGTATGATTTAACAAAGTTAATATACACTGTACTCAATCCCCAAAAGAAAAATATTGGTATTATTTCCTCAATGGATGTCATGACGGAGAATTTAAGTCCATACATGGCCCAGATCATGCGAATGCAGGGAAAAAAAGTGAATGAGTCTTGGGCGGTAACTAAGATGCTTTCAGAGTTTTACAATGTTAAGAAAATTGAAAAGGATACTAAGGTAATTTCTGGAGTGGATTCTTTAGTTGTTATTCATCCGAAAGGTTTTTCAGAAGAAACACTTTTTGCAATAGATCAATATGTTATGAAAGGTGGAAATCTTCTTGTCTTTGTTGACCCTAATGCTGTTAGTGATAAAAATGCTGGGATGTATGGAGGTATTTCAAACTCACCAGATGCAGGGTTTAAGAAGTTAATGGATAAGTGGGGAGTTGAATTAAAGTCGAATACATACGCAGGAGATAAATATCTAAGTGGAGTAGGTAGATTCAATCCAAATATGCCTGCGGGAAGACTTTTAGCACTATTAAACTGTAATGAGCATTGTACTAATGAATACAAAGACAATGTAACTTCTGGAATTAATAACTCAACATTTGTATTTCCAGGGGTTTTAGAAGCTAAAACTATTGAGGGTGTAAAGCATACGCCTATCATGTCAACTACGCCTAAAGGAAATAGTTATACAGCAATGGGTTATGAGCTAAGTAATCCTCAAACTCTCTGGAATAAGTTTTCTGAAGGATCGAAACCTGTAGTAATTGCTTATAAAGCAATGGGTAAATATAAAACGGCATTTCCTGATGGCGTGAAACTAACTGAAGCAAAAGATGACAAAGATAAAAAGAAAAAGGTGAAGAAAGAAAAAGAGAAAAAGGCTGAAGTTGTAAAAGAATCATCAAAAGAGAGTGCAGTTATTGTCTTTTCTGATGTTGACTTTATTAATGACCAATTTGCTTTTAAAAACACTTTTTTAGGAATGGCCGTTGCGAATGATAATAGTACATTGTTCTTAAATAGTGTTGAGGCCCTGACTGGAGACGTTGATTTAATGAGTGTTAGATCAAAGGGGCGTGTCAATCGTTCATTTGATATTATTAACCAAATTGAATTTGAAGCTGAAAAAAGAACCGCTGATAAGGTTAAAGAAATAAATGCAAGTATTGCAAGGTTTCAAGCAGAGTTAAATCAGCTAGGTAAGAAGGCAAATGAAGGAAACATCGCCCTTCTTCAAAATGAAGGAATTAGAAAGAAGAAAGAGCTTGCTAAGAAAATTGCCATTTTAAAGAAAGAACTTCGTGTAGTAAAACGAGAGGGACGTGAAAAAATTGAAGGAATAGGAAAGTTCTTTCAATATCTAAACACTCTCTTTGTTCCAATATTTATAATTGGATTTGGTGTTTACTATAACAGAAAACGTAGTCGCTTAATGCAGGGCCGAAGATTAAGTAAAAATAATCAAGCAAATAACAATAGTAAGCAGTCAGCTCGACTTGATAATTTAAAGGCGGAGGTGAATGTATGAAATTAAAAACATTATCTATATTTACTGGCATTTTATTTATAGCCTCTATCTTTGTTTATATGAATGAAAATAAAAGAGGTACTGATCTTTTAACTGGTAGCGATTATGTTAAAGGGTTAGATATAAACAAAGTTCAGAAGATTTCATTAAGTTTTAGTGGTGAGAAAAAGATTACTCTAACAAGAGACTCGAATAGATTTGTTCTCGAAAATCATAAGTCTTACCCTGCTTCTACTGATAAGGTAAATGATTTAATCTACAAGATAGCAAGCATTCAAGTTAAAGAGAAAATATCCTCTAACGCTAATGATGATGATTTAAAAAACTATGAGCTGAGTAAAGATAAAAGAAAGTACCTCGTAGAACTTTTCGACAATGACGGCAAGAAAACTGTCTCATTTAGTGTTGGAAAATCCCATAAAGGAAAAGGTAACTATCTTTTCAAGGAAGGAAAAAAGGAAATTTATCTCTCTCAAGAAAACTTGTGGCTAAATTCTTCTTATAAAGATTTTATCAATACAGTCCTCTTTGAAGTCAAAGAAGATGACATTGAAAAAGTTTCTTTATCTTCAGATAAAACTTTAGAAATTGTCAAAAAAGAAAAAGAGTTTGTAGTCGAATCTCCAACAGATAAAAAGTATAAGAAAGAAAAAGCTGAAGAATATGCAAAAAACTTCTCATCTGTTCGATTTGATGACTTTTACTCTTTAACAGAGCCAAAGGTTCAGGCCCTTAATTTTGATAAAGACATTAAAATTAAGCTTAAAAATAAGCTTATATACAAAGTTAGCCTAGCTAAAGATAAAGAGGATCATTTTGTTAAACTCACAGCTTTACTAGAAGAAGCTCCGAAGCAGTTTGTTGTTAGACAGGACGACGGGAAAGAAGAGCTTCAAAAAATTGAAGATGTAATTAAGGCCCAAGGCGATGTTCAACGTATAAATATGGAAAAGGGTGCATGGATTTATAAAGTAAACAAATCAGTTTATGAGAAATTAGCTAAAGATTCGAAATTCTTCTTATAGATTGATAAGGGGGAGAAATCCCCCTTTTTTTATCTAAAAAGGAATATCTGAAAATCATTTATTTTTGATTTCTTGGAGAATAGTTCCTATCAATGCCTCACCAGCAGATGAAAGTACATAGATCGGTGCTGCGATACCTATTCCAGCAGAAGCGATCACTGCCATCTTCGTTCCACTTACGGCAGTACCTACAGTTAAGCCAACTTGTGCCATTCTTGCAGGCCATCCACTTTCGTCCCAAGTATGCATTTTGATAAATTTGAAGAAAGCTTTGAAAAATTTAATTGTGACTTTGCTTTCCTTAGTTATAGACTTTAGACGTTTTAGCTTTTCTTTTTTATTTATGCTTTTATGGTTCCTGATGATATAAGCTTTATCGGCCCAACTTCGGAGTTCTTTTTGATCCTCTTCACTCATTTCATTATAAGTATAAAAAAGATGGTGAAGTTGATTTTAAGACAATTAATTATAATAATGATTAAATTGTAATAGGATGTCGAAGTCTGCTGTTATTTTTCTATGAGGAGAAGCAGTTACATGACATGATGATAATTGGTTTGAGCAAGTTCGAAACTTAAATACTTTTATAGCATCAATATATGAAAACGATATAGGTTTAACTAGAAGGGCTATTGATTCAAGTAATCCTGATACTGCATGGATTATATCGATGTGGACATCACAGGAATCTAGAGGAAAGAAAGTAGCTTCTAGGCTACTTGAAACTATTATAACTTGGGCAAAAGATAATCAAGTTAAAATTTTAAAGCTTAATGTCGTAGATTCAAATGAAGCTGCGATTTTAAGGATTTAAGTTGCTCATCCTAATATCAGTTTCTTTGGAGTCTTTCATAAAGCGCAGATTTTGTTGTATATGTATTGAAGATTTTTACGAGTATTGATTTCAAAAATAATTTCTTGATTTTTAAAATTAATATTATTCTTACAGCTGTAATCTAAATAATATGAAGCAATGGCGTCAATACGATTAAAATTATTGAAAAATTTTGCCCAACGATGGTCTTTTAATTTTATTATTTCTTGCTCACCTGATTGTTCTGCTTCTGGCATCATAAAAACTCTGTATTGATTGTCATTTTGCATTTGTAGGCTCGGTTGATGGAACATATTCCAGCGATGATCTAGCCTCGTGAGAGATATGATGTCATTGTTATAAACATTTTGTGTCCAAATTTGTCCTAGATTTACATAAATTAACAGTAACGAAATAAATGAAAGTGCCATTGTGTTAAAGCGACTCTGTCTATATTTTAGAGGAGGAATTTTCAAATTAAACTTTCCATTCAAGGGGTAGAGTAAAATAATAAAAGAAAAGCATATATATGAAAACATTCCTACTTTAAGAAAAAACATCAGGCTAGTGTGAAAAAATAGTATTAAGCCCAGAGCTACTATGGTGAATGTACTGCGCTTAAGAATTAATAAAAATGGTGTTAGTAATTCAAATAACAAAGTTAAGAACGTAAAAACACCTATAAGTATATGAGAGTTTATAAATTGTGAACCAAAGCTGGTAGTTAAATGTTTTACTTTTAAGGCATTGTTAATTGCGGATAGATTTTGCCACTCAGGGGAAATGATCTTGTAGTAAAAACTCATTAGGTATAAACATGCAATGACAACCCAAATACTCATCCCGGAAAAATTAAATTTAGTTCTATCACTTGGTATTAAAAAAACTGCAAGTAATAATAGGGTTCTGAGAAGGACGTCACCTCCATAAAGAACATAGGGATTATAGTTATGGAGTGAAACTAGAATAAGGAAGTTTAAAAATAAACATATGCGCGGAAAAAATTTTAAGATAGTGAGAACGGAAAGTAATATTTGAATCCCAAAGAAAGCTTCCGGCGCCAAATGGTGAATCCTATGAAAGTTAATAAGTAAATTTTCACTTTCAAAATTGCCAAAAAAATAATTGATTTGGTTTACAGACTTGAGGGCGTAAAAAATATCAAAATCCATTATTCGACTTATAATATCGAAAATCACCAATAAAGAAATATAACTTTGAAACAAATAAATTTGTACACTAGTTAATTTAGGAAAAGAGATTAAATCTTTTACCTTGTTCATTTAACGATAGTTTTTTAGTGCTGCAGATAGAATCATTTCACAGTTTTTCTCCTGGTAATTTTTATCATATTTCAATCCAACTTTTTTAACCTTATTTATGATGGCCTTATAATTAGGAGAATTCTTAATTTTTGAATAATAAATCTTAGCAATTTTTTGGCCAGCATCTGTATCTGATTTATAATGAACACCAGCAAGCTCTCTATTTCTTCCAATATTTTCGGCAAGCTTCAAGTACGACTCTTTTAACTCTGGATTGATATCGGATAGAATAAGAGCAACAATAAGACTTTGTCCTGCGTGTGCACTTGGATATGCTGGATGGGGTGGAATATCAATTGCAGGTTTAATTTTCTCATTTAAAAAACTAGGTCGCACACGATTATTTTTAATCTTGTGATAAAAAATATAATAAGATACATCCAAGAATGATTGTAGCATAAGATGGTCTAGTTCTTCATTATATCCAACTCGGTAGTCAGGGAAATCAAAGCGACAAAACTTCTTTTGCCGCTTAATAAGATTGATATCTTTGGTGGTTCTATCTTTTTGTAAATTCTGTAGCGCTATCAACTCACTTAAGGTTTGTGCAGAATCATTCTTTGGAGCTGGAGTAACTAATTTATCAAGTTTACTTAGCTTAATAACGGGTTGGTATTTTTGGCTAAATGATTTTTCATACATCCCTAAAGTCTGTGTTTTTGTGAAGCTTAGATCACCACTCGCATATGTAGGAGCTGACGCTAAAAATAATAAATACAAAAATGATAGTGATTTCATAAATATCCCTTCTAATAATAATTCTTATTTCAATCTTTGAACTTTGAAGTCACAAATAGTATTTTCACCTTTTTCAGCAATAGTTCCGTGTTTATCAACAATTAATAATTTGTATTTACCAATATATCGGTCATAATGCCCACTCAAAAGAAGAAGCCTGAAGAAATGATGACCACTACATTCGTACCTTCCTGTATCTCTGTTCCAGCTGTCAACTCCATCACAAAAGTATCCGTTATTATTAGGATAGGTTTCGGTTTTGAAAACTAACTTACCTTGAGAACTGTTGCGATAGTTATCTAAAAGATTCATTTTAAAGGAAAAATTTCTTTGATTATTAGTTGGTGGGGTTTGAACGAGGTATTGACATTGTAAACCTTGAAATCGACCAGCGCCAATATAAGTAAATTGTGCTTTTTTATTATTTTTAAACTCACAGGTAATTGTAGTTTTAACATCAGGACCTATACATACCCGTGGACGACCACCTCCACCAATTCCTGAGTCGGCTAAAATTGTGGCGGACTGTGTTAAGATAAAAGTTGTAATAAGTAATAGTTTATTCATACTTGCTCCTTGTAAAATGTTTT
>CAYFHZ010000165.1:0-6492 GCA_964342535.1 uncultured Bacteriovoracaceae bacterium
GATGATTTCGCCAATCCCATCAACGACAGACTTGAGAAATGCCATTTTTGCGACTCGACCCTGTTTAGAGTTAAGCTCAGCTTTAACAGCAAAGGTATTGTCAGAGTTATCAGCTACAAAACCGTTAATTTTTCTTTCAAAGAACTTACCTTTCTTAGATACACAGGAAAGCTTAGTGGCTTGAAAGTTGATTCTCTCTGTGGCCATAGATGGGGAGCTTTTAGCAATGATAAAACAACCTGATAAATCAACTTTATGCTTGTTTGGCCCAACATAAGAAAAGTCCAGTGCAAGTAAGACTGGATAAGTCTTACCTTCAGGCGCATCAATACCAGTCATTAGCTTGGCTTTTACATAGCTGCCTGACGGTAAGGTGATTCCTTCTTCTTTTCTCTTATGCTTTACAGGAAAAGATATAACTCCCGGCCCAGAATAATACTTTTTCTTTGGCTTAACTACGAAGGAAGACTTCTTAAGGTTATCCGCAGAAGCAACACTCAATCCAGAATCAACCGCATGAAATCTTACTTCATTTGAGTCAGAAGTATTCAACCTCTGCTCAGGTTGGCTAGCACTTTGTTTTTCAGTCTTTTTATTAGCACTCGTTTGTGGTCGTGGTGCTAGGACTTTGCTTCCATCCGCTTCTCAAGTTTTTGAATTTTTTCAAGCAATGCCTTATTTGATGCCATAATCTTCTTTGCAGTTTTACTCAGTTGTTGTTCTTTGCTTTTTAAGAATGAATTTTTCTGAGTACCTAATATTCTGCCTTCTGTGAAGACAGGCTTTTTATTCTCTCTGTAAACAATATTGTTTGTTTCGCTGTATTTACTAACAACATAGACAGCGATGAAAAAGACAAAACCCAAGAGAATGAATTTACTTTTGGGATTACTGGAAAAGTAATCTTTAGTATCTTCAAATCCTCTCAGAATGTTTTTTGGAACGTAATTACTAATATCCATTAGGATTTTCCTCCTTTTTTCTCAATTACAACTGAAATAGGAAGAACTAAGTCTTCAATTGATGCTGATGGTTTTGCTACTACCTTTATTAGCGTCTTATAGACACCTTTAGATTTCGGTAGTAGTAGCTCATCATCAACAAGTGTAACAATGGCAAGGGCCGACCCTTTAAACTTAAGCTTATCCGCTTCAATTTTGTACTTTTTGGTTCTGTATCTGTTTCTTAATTCGATTACATAACCTTTGTAGTCCTTTCCAGTGTAAGTTCTTATAAGTCTAGCTTTGACTCCTTTTATTTGGCCTGTAGAGACCCACTTGTCTAAGACCTTTCTTTTGTAACCTACAATATTGTCATCTCGATCCATAGATTTCATAAAATCCATTACTGTGATTACAGGAAGGTTCTTTTCTGTTCTTTCAATCAACATACTTTTAGGTTTTAAATCGTAAAATGGCTCATCTGAAGAGTTTCTACTTTTTACGATCCTTAGTTTTATTGTAGCTATCGTTCCATCACTGAGAACGAATGCTGCTTTTGAAGTTCCCTTTGAGAATCTTGGACGAATGGATAAAACAGAGTAATCAGGATCGTTTGGGTCAGCAGGCTTAATTTCAAACCTTTGAGCCTGAGAGATAGTCCTAACTTGTTTGTGGAACCTAAAAATTGTCTCTTTAGATATTTTGACAAGCTCAGGCGCTGTACCATAATAAACATCTTTTGCATTTGCTGAAAATGAAAGCAGAATGCTAAAGACTGATAAATAGAAAATATTTCTCATCATTACCTCGTTACTTTCTTGTTTGGTTTAAGTTCTCTTCCTCTAAATGAGTTCGCTTCGGTTCTTGTTAAAGATGTAATCTGTAGGAACCAGCGTTTACCTTGTTTAGGGGGAACTAGCTTTATTAGCATTTCAATTACCTCATCGGTCTTTCCTAGATATTCGTTGTTCGCATAACGCTCACGAACTACTATGGCAACGACCTTATAGTTTCCTTTTTCATCTGAAATGATCTCTTTATCAGTCACTTTTAGAACTTCTGAAATATTCTCTAACTTTACAGTATCAACCCAATCTGATGTTTCCATCTCGAATCTTACTTTTAGATCATGCGACATATAGCTGGCAATATCTGCATATTGCTCATCAATATTTACTGGATTTGTATTTCCGATTGTTCTAACAAAGGACATTACAGCATTATCAACATATCCATCAGTAACAGACTGTGGAGAAGCAGGAGTAAAATCAACAACACCCGGAGCAAGTATAAATTCCTTTTCTCTTAACTTAGTATAAAGACCGCTAATTTCATTTCTTGAGATTAGAAAATAAACACTAAATACTCCAACCAAAAGGAGAATGATGTTTTTTAACAGCACTTTTTCCTTTAAAAGTGCTGCTTTAAAGCAAATGTATTTTGGCATTACTGACAAATCGACTCCTTCAAAAGTTCCTACTGGTGGTGCCGTTAACTGTGCTGCTTCAATACCTTTCTCCATTGATCCAATCATATTACTGCTCGCTAATTGTATTTTCTTTTTCGCCGGCTCCAGTTTTAAATGGACTTTCATTTTTAAGGATCGTACCCACATAATTAAATGGATATACGCAAGTTTTAATAACTTGGACAACGAATGATTTTCCATCTTTAGATTTAAAAGCTTTGATTTCTTCAATAGGCCTTCTTGCATAAAATCCTCCATTAGATTGTTGTGTTTCTTCATTTTTAGACATTTGAACTCCTTGGTTAGTCTGAGTATTTTCTTTTACCTTTTGGGTTTATAAGAGATGGTAAAGTCATGTTTAACTTTTTATATGGCCAATGCAGAAATACACCTTTGTTGTTTCTCTTTTTTATTACAGGGCCTACGCCGAGAAAGAATGTAAGGAGAATAAACATTGTCCACCATGAGTAAAATACGACTCCAAAAATTAGGATAATAAACAAGGCAATAAAAACATCACTAAGCTCCCAAATTTCAAATACTGTGATTGGGGAATCAATAGTCTGGCTTACTTTACGGCCATGTTTTTCTTTTAGTTCTGTATAATCGTACATACATTTCCTTAGTTAAAAATTCCGTTACCGCCACCAATTGAGAAGATGTTTTCAACCCAAATTGGTGCTGTACCTAAAACGATTGCAGCTACAATACATATAATTGCAACTCCAAATCTTTGTTCCTTTAAGTTATACCCAGCAGAAAGAATTGATATTCCTGAAAACAATCTTGCACCCCATTTAAAGAGAGCTGTATCTACAATTCTTAAGACTGTTCCTGCTGCTTCTAGCTTGTCTGCTGCGTCCGCTCCAGGGATTCTTGGGCCTGCATGTGCAACAGATGCCATTGTTACTAATGCTAAAAGAACCCAAAACCAAAAGTGTGGGTACTTTGGATCTTCATTGGAATAATTCAAACTATTAGTTTGCCCAATGATTGAGTTTGCTAAAACCATATTCATAGTTCCTCCTTAATTGGTTTAAGACAGTCTGGGCAATATCCATCGTTGTCTTTTGGGATAATTGTTTTACACTTGTTACAGATCATAGTTTTTCTCCTTCTTTGATTAATGCAGTCATTGATTCGACGCTTTGAAATCCTCGAATTGGTGGATAAAGAACCTTCTTTTTTAAATCTGCTATTAGCGTGAAAGGAACTGCTGAAATGTTGTGTTTTTTAATTTCAGACTTACTTGCTTTTCTTGTTGGAATAGGAAATGTACTCTTTTTGACATTTAGATCATCAATTTGGAGTGCTTCTACATAAATTCCTTTCTCTTGAAGAGTTGCAAGAGTTTGAAACATTCTTTTGCAATGTGGACATTTAGAATCAAAGTACATTCTCACTCGATAGCGAGAAGGATCAAAACTTATATTTTGTTTGATTGAACGTGCTTTGATAACTTCAGCAACTTTTGGAGTTAGCTGATTAGTTTGTGTAAGATATTCACGCATTCGTAATTGAAGACGTTGGTTTAATGCGTTCTTCTTTTTATTAAATGCGATCCAGTTACTAATATTCTTATCAGAAGGATTTCGTGCCAGCTCCATAAATGGTTTTGGAGGTGTATAATTTCCTTCTTTAAAGAACTCTTCATTTTTAGGGTCTAAATACTTTGACCAATCAAATGATTTGTTTTTCTTTTTTTCTTTTGGGAACTCGTTTGTGGTCGTCGTTCCTAGCTCTTTTTTCCTTTTTGCCAGTAATTTATGCCATCGTTGAAGTAACTCAATTCATCGGCATAAGCTGCTTGTAGAAAAAAAGAAGCAACCAATGTTAATTTAATGATGATTTGCAAAATTAATTACCTCCGTTTTATCTATTACTCCTGAAGAAGCCTTTTCTTCTAGTTCAATCAGAAATGATCTTCTTAGAGTATTGTTATTATTTATTTCTTCCTTTGTTAGATATTCCATTACTGGAATACGTCCAATTATTCCTTCTGAACATTTTTCACAACCTGAGCCTCGTTCTTTCAGAGAAGTTAAGTTAAGATTCAACTCAGAATTAACTTTCTCAATTGAAGCTTTATCTAAATTTGTAGAACAATTTGGACATGTTTGTTTCAATAATCTTTGAGCTGCTGAAAATTTCAGGTTTGACTTAATCATATATTCCTCAACTCCCATATTCATCAGCCTTTCAATTACTTTGTTTGCGCTGTTTGCATGAAGAGTAGAAATCACTAAGTGACCTGTTGCGGATGCTTTAAAACAAAGATCGGCTGTTTCTTGGTCACGAATTTCACCAACAAGAATTACGTCAGGGTCTTGTCTTAGAATTGCTCTAAGCCCATCAGCAAATGATAGAGACTTTTTAATTTCGATCTGATTAATCCCTTTAAACGTGTATTCAACAGGGTCTTCTAAGCTAACTATGTTTAGCTTCTTCCTATTAAGTGAGTTTAAGAGACTGAAAAGAGTTCTGGTTTTCCCACTTCCAGTAGGCCCAGATACAATAATTACTCCGTTTTTTTCTTTTGCAGCGACAGTTATATCATTTATTGCACTTTCACTTAGATTTGAACTAACTAAGTCAAATTCCGTCGTCATATCTAGTAGTCTGAGAACAATTTTTTCTCCATAAATTGTAGGTGTACTATTTACTCTTAGGCTAAGCTTCCATGAAGGTAGTGATAAGCGGCTATCCTGCGGTTTATTACTGATTGCAATAGAAAGATTACTTAATCTCTTAACTTCTTGAATAAAACTTTGTCTATGCTCTTTTTCCAATGTTTTAAAGATAGTTAAATCACCATTTTGGCGTATTCTAATGTTTAATCCATCAACTAGAGGCTCAATATGAATATCACTTGCTTTTGTTTCTAGTGCTTTCTTTAAAGAGTCTCGAAACAGAGATGTGTAAGGAGTTTTGTTCCTCAGCATCTCTTCATTCGTTTCTTTATGTTCTATAGTTAGATTACTCATATTAATTTCCAAACCCTGCACACATTGGTTTCATCGCTGCTATCGCAGCTTTTGAAGTCGCTAAGAAAGGTATGTCTCTTTTACAAGAAACTGGCTTCCAAACTACGAATAGATGCCCATTTAGTTTTCCACTGGTTAATCTTCCAATTTCTCTGACATTCTTAATAGTTTCCAAAATTCCTATATTTTGACCTTCTCGGAAACAGGAACTGGAGTTTGGACTAATCATTTGCCATTGCTCTCCAAAAGTGGAAGGAGTTGCCATGAATACTTCTGATGAGATCGACTTCATCCGTGAAGCGATCATCAAGGCCCCTGTAAGAGAAGCTGGCCCATTATAGCTACCCATACGTGGGTAGAAGACACCCCAACCATTACATGCAGAATGACTAGAAGGAGGAAAACTAGGCATTGTTGGGAGTTTTATACTGCACATTGGAGAATCAGCACCGAATGTCACGTCTGTACCTCCTGTTGCAGAAGTTGCTGCTCCTTTAATCAAGCAAGCTTTTGGTGCCAATGACCATGCTAGAAAGTTTGGCTGATATTTGTCGCTTATGCCTGTTGACCAATGTTCAGCGATATGTTCACTCATTCCGTCAAAGCATAATTTAGGAAGCCTAGTTCCACCACAAGGAAGCATATTAAAAGGGATCTGTGCAAACGGGACTGATATTGTTCTAGCGTGATAGGATTGTGTATCTTCATCGTGTTCTGTTCCAAATGGAGGTAACGCTTTAGCTCCGGCCAATTGTATTGCCGCCCCCGGAAGTGCCGTAAAATGAGAACTTCCAGCTTTTGGAGTAACTTCTATAAAAGTCTGGGGAACCATATAACTAAAGCGATAGCAAGGCCTAATAAAAGGCCAACTTCCGCAAGTCGTAAGCGTGTATCTAAAATTCAGGCATGAGTTAAACTCAGCTGCTTTTACCACAGAACAAACATTTGGAAATGCATAAGCATTTGATGTTAATAGGAGAGTCGTAAAGCAAGCAGCAGTTGTTCCCATCCTCTGAAATTTGCGTAGTATTTTTGAAAGAGAAAACCCTTTCTCTTTTTTAAGCATATTTAGGACTTTTTGATGTTTGACTCCTTTTTT
>CAYFHZ010000166.1:0-6464 GCA_964342535.1 uncultured Bacteriovoracaceae bacterium
GTTATTTGAACTTCATAAGGATAAAAGAACCTTACATCTTTTGCGATTGCATTTGTGTCAAGGTTCAATAATTTTTTTGTAATCATATTTGTTGGATCATTTTTTTTCGCAAAGTTTTTAATTTTTACAAATTCTTGAAAGAAAGGATTTTTATATTTTATAAGCTGTCTACTCGTAAAATGAATTGCTCTATAATTTGATGAAGAGTGTTTATTTGTTTTACTTTGAATATTTGAAAACAAGTTTTTGTTAGCAAGATCTTCTAGGAGTAGTGCAAATTCTTTTTCAGATAAATTCTCTTTCATTGCCTTTCGAACAACACTAATATAACTTTTTCGAAAGCCTTCAAGGTCTACTAATGAATTTTGCGATCTAGATGGCTTTATATTATTTACAACTACGACATGATTTTGATCTAAAAACTTTAATACTCTTAAGCAATCATACTTATTTGTAGTTACAAATCGCACCCCTATTCGATCAAAGAGCTCTTCTGCTACATTTTCTTTTTTATGCAAAAGTTTTATAATAATACTGTCTCTAGTCTTTTTAGCTTTTGTTTGAAATTCCACAAGTGGAATTTTAAAATTTCCATCTTCTGTAGCGAGATATAGACTTTCATCTTCTCTGTGTAAATAGCGATAAAACCTATCAAATATTTGAGTTTGAATTGTTGCAAAGTACCTATATCTCAAGTCCTTATCTAGATGTAAAATAGTATGCATCACCTTAAGAATAATACTTGCCCACAGAGAATCCTCTTTACTTGATGACAGAGAAGAACCCCCTGTTGAAACAAGTATGAGTTCAGTAACATCAGTTATAGTATAGAAGAAATTGGGGATAGATAAATTTAAACCATCAGTATTACCTTCAAACAGAAAGTACTTCTTGATAAATTGAATGGCCTCTTGAAAATTCCCAAAAAGTTCTGCTTTTTGAATTGGGTCAGCAATATCATAACCGTACCCTCTTAAAAATTCATCTACCTCTTCAACCGTATTAAAGCTAGATAAATAGTTTTTTGCATCCAATGATGACGCACCTGAAGCCATTATATCAACAACTTCCCAATTCAAATGGTAACTATCTAAATATGTTGGCCTTGCCATTTTTTATTAAATCCCTTCTCAAATAAGCTATTGAAAGTTAACCTATTAGGAATGAAAGAGCAAAAACTTAGTACAATTCTTCAACTAACGCTCCTTAGCTTTTTTGGAGTAGGATATATCCCATTTGCACCTGGCACATTTGGTAGCTTGGCAACAATTCCTCTCATTTACCTGCTCAGCTTTGTGAAGGTTAGTTTAATAACGCTTATCATTTCAATCATCATTCTCTTTATTATTTCAAGTCTAGCCGCAGAAATGATACAAAACCTTAAAGCTGTACAAGATCCGGGCTGGATAGTCATAGATGAAGTACTTGGTATGTTAATAACATGGGCATTTGTATTTCCAAGCACAGACCCATTTACTTTATTGTTGGCCTTCATTTTCTTTCGCTTTTTTGATATCATAAAAATATACCCAGCTAATTGGTGTGATAAAAATATCAAAAGTGGTATGGGAACAATTCTTGATGATGTTATTAGTGGCTTCTATGCGGGATTTTGCCTAATACTAGTTAAATATTTTATATAACTCTCGTAAATAACCAATAAATACAGTCAGTTATATTATCCGTATTTTTTCCGTAAATTGCTTGGCAATTAAATTGGTTAGTGATAATTTATTAACATCAACAAATTTAGGAGAGAAAATATGGCAACCTCGCAAATGTCTAATGACAACAAGAAAAAAGCTCTTGATCTTGCTTTATCTGGAATTGAAAAGCAATTTGGTAAAGGCGCAATTATGAAATTGGGAACAGAGCAAAAGCAACAAGTTCCAGCAATTTCGACTGGTAGTTTAGGGATTGATCTTGCATTAGGTATTGGTGGAATTCCAAAAGGTAGAATCATTGAGATCTACGGACCTGAGTCTTCTGGAAAAACAACCCTAACTCTTCATATAGCAGCTGAATGTCAAAAAGCTGGTGGTACTGTTGCTTTTGTTGATGCTGAACATGCACTCGACACAGCTTATGCTTCTAAATTAGGAGTTGATATACCGAATACACTTATTTCTCAACCTGACTCAGGTGAACAAGCTCTAGAAATTACTGATATGCTCGTACGCTCAGGAGCTGTTGACCTTTTAATTGTTGACTCTGTTGCGGCGCTAACACCGAGAGCTGAACTTGAAGGTGATATGGGTGACTCACATATGGGTCTACAAGCTAGACTTATGTCACAAGCATTAAGAAAACTTACTGGTTCTATTTCGAGATCAAATTGTACCGTTGTTTTCATTAATCAGTTAAGAATGAAAATTGGTGTTATGTTTGGTAATCCTGAAACAACAACTGGTGGTAATGCATTAAAATTTTATTCTTCTGTTAGGATTGATATCAGAAGAATTGGTGCAATTAAAGAAGGTGATAACGTAACTGGATCTAGAACTAGAATTAAAGTTGTTAAGAATAAAGTAGCTCCTCCATTTAAGCAAATTGAATTTGATATCATGTATGGTACTGGAATTTCACAAGAAGGTGACCTTATTGACTTAGCTGTTAATGAGAAAGTAGTTGAAAAAGCTGGTGCTTGGTACTCATATAGTAATGCTAAAATCGGTCAGGGTAGAGAAAATGCTAAAAGATTCCTTATGGAAAATCCTGAAATAATGGAAGAGATTCGTCATAAAGTCCTCGTTAAAAACGGTTTAGCAGAAGAAGATACTTCAGGTATCAATCTTGAAACGGGTGAGATTCTTGATGAGAAAGTTGAAACTCCTAAAAAAACAAGAAAAGCTAAAAAAATTCAATAGAAGTTTATTGGCCATAATGAAAATTATGGCCATACTTTCATGACAACAGATACAGATAAAGACAACCTTTTTGACCAATTAAAGAAATTAGCTCCAAGTGAACTTGCTAATTTTGATCAAGATATAAAACAACCAGAATCAGAATTAATAAAGCCAGATAGTTCTGAAAAGAAAGCTCTTGATTATGCAATCAGAATATTAGCTATTCGTGATTATTCCATTCATAAAATGAAAGAAAAACTCAAGGCGAGACAATACTCAGAGAGTATAATTGAAAACACAATAAACAAACTACTCGAATATAATTACATTCGCGAGAATGAATATACTAAGAGCAGAATAAAACAATTACTTTATAAAGGTTTTTCTAATCAATATATTATACAGAAAGTTAAGCTTGAGAAGCTTCATGTTGATAATGATATGATTGAACTAGTTAAAGATGAATTCAGAATATCAACTGAAGAAAATATTTGCTATTTAATTGAAAAAAAAATGAGAAATAAAATTATTCCTACTGATTACAATGAGAAAATGAAGTTTAAGAAAAAAATTATTTCTTTTCTTGCTAGTAAGGGATATAACTTTGATGAAATAAATCAAAACATATCAAAGTACGTATGATCAATTTAGAAA
The DNA here is from genome assembly GCA_964342535.1 of uncultured Bacteriovoracaceae bacterium. Classification (GTDB taxonomy): domain Bacteria; phylum Bdellovibrionota; class Bacteriovoracia; order Bacteriovoracales; family Bacteriovoracaceae. The sequence goes on from CAYFHZ010000166.1 coordinate 3,504, forward strand.
TAAATAATTCATGGGATAAAATATTTCAAGAAGAAATAGCCAAAGAATATTTTTTAAATTTAATTCAATTCATTAATACCGAACTTGACCAAGGTAAGGTCATTTACCCACAAGGATGTGATCTTTTTAATGCATTTAGGATAACTTCTCCCGAAAAAGTAAAGGTTGTAATTATTGGACAAGATCCATATCATGGACCAAAGCAAGCTCATGGTTTATGCTTCTCTGTTCTCAAAGGAAATAAACTTCCTCCTTCTTTGAAAAACATTTATAAGGAACTAAAAGCTGATTTAAATATTGAACCAGCTGATCATGGAGATTTAACAAGTTGGGCGAAACAAGGAGTATTAATGCTCAATTCAGTCTTAAGTGTTGAAGCCTCTAGTCCTGGTTCCCACAGAAAAAAGGGTTGGGAGGAGTTCACTGACTTTATTATAAAATATCTTAATGATAATTATACAAATCTCGTTTTTATTTTATGGGGTAATGATGCTAAAAAAAAGGCCAGCTCTGTTGATCGATCGAAGCATTATGTTTTGGAAAGTGCTCACCCTTCACCATTTTCTGTAAAAAAATTTTATGGAAATATGCATTTCTCTAAAACGAATAATTATCTTAAAGCTTCAAATAAAACTATTATAGATTGGACTGTTTATTGATTTTTTTGAATCTCTAAAAGCATGGCCCTAATTTCATTTAGCTCTGCTTTTAATTCATTATTTTCAACTTCTAACTGATCGATTCTTTTTTCGAGCTTTGCTTCTACACTTGCAATTTTTCTAGAAATACCATTTTGCATAAGAATAAACTTTTCAAAATTATCTTGTATTTGAACTTTTTGCTCTTGATGGCCCTTGATGAGTAACGGTATAAATTCAGTGTAGTTTACAGAGAAGTGAGTTGCTCCATTTAATTTAACTGCTAATTCAGGTATCACTTTCGCGACTTCTTGAGCAATAACACCATAGTGAAGCTTTTTATCAAAATTATATTCTGGAAATTCTTCATCTCTCATATAATACGTAACGGGTCTAATATTACTTAAGACATCACTAGCTGAACTAATATCATTTATATCCTTTTTTAGTCTTTCATCTGATGGAGTAGTTGTGGATCCATTTACATTATTGGCCCATATTTGATTAACTCTATTTGCAGATGAACCAAGGTTATTTACATAAATAGCACCTGCCCCCGATTGAACATTCATCTCATTAGCACTAACGGTACCAAATGCAGCAGATGTACCAGAAACAGAAGCTCCTCCGATATTACCTGCTGCTTGAAATGATCCATCTGAGTCAAGAGTATTTGATGTTGAAGAGTTATAGTATAAGTTGGTTGAGTTCGCTGCTGATGAGGCATCACCAAATGTAATAGTCGCCATGTTTGGTAATTGAAGTGCCATAAAAGCTGCTGATGTTTGAGGGTCGTTTTGACTACCGTCAGACGCAGGATCTAAAACTAGGGCTCCTAAAACACTCGCATTTGCAACAGCTGAACCTGAACCAATTTTTACCTGAGCAGTAGACCCAATACCATTATGCTCTAAAAAAAGGTAAGTAGGTGAAGATTCAACTCTTTTCCAATACAGTTCATCTTCCCCTTCTTCTCCAGTTGCACTTAAGTCTACGACATCATTGTCAGTTGTATTATTTACTATACAAGTCATCGGAATGAGTAGACGCCTTTCATTACCACCAATTTTGTTCTTAGTTTTTGCAACTTTCTCAAGTAGTACTTCTAAATTACAAAAACCTGTTAAAGAAGCAGATCCACCATTATTGAACGCCATCATACTAATTGAGGTAACTTTCCACTCTGGAGATGAAGAAACAATTTCTCCCTCCTCTAGTTCTGGTGAAGATGAGTATCCGGTGTGAACCATTGTAATAGCTGATGTGATATTAGATGATGCATCTAATGATCCATCGCCGAATCTGTTAGTACCATCATAAAGAGCATTATTAGCAATATCAGGGGTTGAAAGCTTTCTTTTAAGTGTGGCCTCTAACTCTTGTAGTGATCTACTTGCATTTGAACTTGCAACACCTTGTTGAGCTGTTTGGTTTACTTTCATAACACCAACAGATAGGGCAATGGCCATACCTGTAGCTACCATAACTTCTACAAGTGAAAAACCATTTTGACTTTTAATGAATTTGAATAACTTCATAATTAACCCTTAATCTATAGTTTTAATATTTTAATACAGCCTCATAAATAGCGTACTAAACTTAACTAACTTATTGAATTCTTAAATATTGCCAAGTAAATCCATTAAACATAATGACAAATAATTTGGGCGAATTACTCTAAGTTATTGTTCTTAAAGCTATTATAAGCCTTTTAGAAAAATAATCTTAAAAAAATCCTTAATTCTTACTACATAACACCAAAGCACCTTGAAGTTTCTTTTAGTTTTACTAAATATCCTTTCGAATATACCTCTAAGTTACTATTTTTATTTGAATAAGAACGTAATATCAAATCGTAAAATTCGAGTTCTCCTACTGAAAAATTTTTTGTTTCAACAAGGTCAAAATCAAATTGATGAGATAAATATTCCTGTTTGTAGTACTCAAGAATATCTCTTGTTAAGAAACCCTGGCAGTTATTGAACAGATTTTTACCTAAAAAATTTTGGAAATTGAGATGAAAAGAGTGAAGTAATCTATGGTCCTCAGCTTTTAATCCTTTTTTAAAAACATAAAACGTAAGAATAAGATTAATACAAATGAAAAAAATTCCAGTTAAAATTAATTTATGAAAATATTGCTGTTTTTTATAAAATACAAATATGTTTTTCAAACTAAAAACTTTCCTTTCTAAATACTTTTATTATGGTTCTATCATAATCTATATACTCTTGAACTTATATGTCTTGAAAAATTATCCCATAAGTGATGACTTACACCATATATTTAATCACCGCTTTATATACGAGGCACCACACCCATT
>CAYFHZ010000167.1:0-6439 GCA_964342535.1 uncultured Bacteriovoracaceae bacterium
TAAATATTTCAAAGTAATGTAAATGTCTTCTAGAAAGCCAATTCGGCTGTTTTTTAAATAGGTTTATTTTCTAAAACTCAATGCGAGTGGGTAATAATAGGTTTGGCCAATGCAAAAGCAAAGGGTGTTAAACTCGGCAGAAAGAAAACTCGTGATTCATCCTTAATACGTAAATTATATAAATCAGGGATGACTTATAAACAAATTTCTCAAGCATCAGGCGCCAGTAATGGCTCAATTGCCGCAGAAATACGGGAATACAAAAAAGAATTAAGAGATAAGGAAGAACTTGATAAAACACTTAGAGAACGAGAATATAAATCAATCAAGGATGAACTAGAGAAGACAAGACTTAAAGTGGCCAATCTAACACAGAAAATACCAGAGTCTGAAAGAGAAAAATTTAAAGACAAGATTCTTGGTGAAGTAGGGCCACTAGTACCTTAATGAAGGCATACATATTGGTTGTATGTTTTATCCTAGCACTGAAACCAAAAACAAGTTTGGCAGTATGGGGTGATGGTGGAGCAGGATGGGCCAATGCTGCCTATTTAGCAAAAATTCTTACTGAGAATTACAGACGATATCAGCAGCTAAGAATGATGATAGATCAGGTCAAAAATCAAAAGGAATACTTAAGATTAATCAATTCAGGCTTAGAGAACTCAATTGGATTACTTGAATCAATGCCTATAAAAGATGAAAAGATACTAGCTGAGCTAAGAACATTTAAAAAATCCTATAATACAATCTTAGATGTCTATGGAAGAATTCCAAAGAGTAAAGAGACTTTACTTCATACCCTTCATGATCAAACAGTTGCAGAAAGCTTAAGAATGGTTACCTCATTCAAAAGTTTTGCCCAAAGACAAGATGAAAACTCAGTCATGCTAAGGGTGCAAGCAAGAAATGCTTCCCCAAAAGGTGCTGCGAGAATGCAAGTTGAAGCTAGTTCTAATATCCTAAAAAGCTTAAATCAGCTCATTAAACTAAATAGCCAAATGCTTAAAATGCAAAGTGAAATTCTCGCCATGAACAATAAAAATGGTAAAGATAATGTTTCTAGGTTTCAAAGAGTGGATACAGATTTGAAAAGTGGATTTAGGAATTTAAATTTCAATATGGACTTGAAAAAATACTGATGTTTGATAATTTACATCTCCATGCTAAAGCTCTGCATGGAGATATGGTTGGAATTTTTTGGATCATCCTACCTTGTCTAGTGACTCTTCTTATTGTCCTTGAAATACTAAAAAGTGACAGCAGTGGACCTAATGTATCCGAAATATTGAAAAGAACTCTTTTATGCATATTTCTGCTATGGTCTTTTGACTTTGTCATCAATGTAATTGCCATGATCAGTGATGGGATAACCCATAAAATTAGAGGAACTGACGATGTCTGGGAAGCATTAAAACAGCTTGGACCAAATAGCACGGAAAAGTCAGATAGTATGTTTGATATTAGAGAACATATTGTCTATTTCTTTGCAATTGCCTCATATCTTATAGCCTATATTGGATTTTTTGCATCAACTGCACTTGTAAACTTTGTTTGGGCAATATTATATATATCGGCACCTTTAATACTTCCCTGCTTTATTCCAAGGATGACTGCTCCAATTGCTGGAAATCTTTATCGTGGTCTAATAAGTGTCGCTACCTGGAAAATTCTATGGACACTACTAGGCTCACTACTTTTAAAGATGGCCTTAAGCCCTAAGATCGTTGGTTTAGAAGACTACTTTCTATCAATGGTCATGAACTTACTTATCGGTTTAAGTATGCTTCTCATTCCATTATTTACTAAATCATTAATAACTGATGGATTACAGTCAGCTGCTTCAGGCCTTGCCGCTTCTCCTGGACTATTACTTACAAAGTCAGCTGCTATTGCTGCCAAAAAATATAGTAAACAAGGATTATCAAAAAGTGCTGAAGGAATTAATTTTATTAGTCGTCCAATAATAAACCCATTTACAAGTAGATCTAAAGTTATGGCCAACAAATTAAAGCTAAAACAAAGATTTTCAAAAGCAAAAAAAGGGTATCGGGAATTAGGAACAACCAAAGAATGGAAAAATTTAAACAAAAAAACAAAAGGAGTAAATCGTCATGCCAAAAGACACTCAAACAAAAGAAGATAATAGAACAATCTCTCAATGGTCATCAGTTAATCATATGCTGCACACACTCAAATGGTGCTGTTTTTCACTATTAGGATTGTCCATAACACTATGTGTATTATGTTTTAATCTACAGGATAAAACCCCAATAGTGGTTAAAGAGTCACCCACAGGAGAACTTTACTACCTAAGTGGAAGCAAGCAGAAAGTACCTATTAAAGAAGAAAATATTAAACGATTTGTCGAAAAATATATTGAGCTTAGATATGAGTGGAATGGCCATTTAAATATTGAAGGCATCTCACAAGATATCTCACCCTTTGTTACCAATGGATTTAGAAAAAAGACAGTTTTGCAATTAAAACGCTTACAAAACAAAGAGTTCAAAGGGAAAAAACTTGATCAAGGCCATAGTAAACCAAGAGTTATAATAACAGATAAGAGTACAACAGCTTCATTTGATAGGATTCTAAGAATAAATGGCATCCCTCTTCCTATTCCTACAGAGATTTCATTTAATCTAGTGAGAGGACAAGTATCCTACTGGAATCGTTTAGGACTTTATATCAATGGAATGACAATTCACGAGGGACCATAATATAATTATTATACTTCGGTCGGTATTACTATTGTTATCACTTCTATGCTGCCTAAAGGCTTTCTCTGGGACTGTTAGAAGTATTGAGACAGATGATAAGAAAATGAATCGTATTTTTCTTAAGATGGGCCAATCAACCGTTCTTAGATTTAATGGCGATCGGCCAAAAAAAGTCGTAATTGGAAACCAAAACTACTATAATGTTGAATTTGTAGAAGGTACGAGTGATGTAACATTGCAACCTCTTCAGACAGTTCCAACAAATCTATTTGTTTACTGTCAAAAGAAGATCTATGGTTTTCTCATTACAACAAAAAGACATGGGAACTATGATGACCTAGTTAATATTGACTGGGTGCCTGCCAAGAGAACGATAAAAATTAAAAGCAAAATTGCAGTAATCCATAAAAAGTATGTGAGAAAAATTAACCACAAGCTTGATATTGGAAAGGGTTTATTTGTCTCTAATCTAGTAGTAACGAGTTTTAAAAATAAAAATACAGTAATTGTAGATTTTAAAATTAAAAATATGACTTCTAAAAAATTTCATTTCAATAAACTGAAAGTTTTTGCAACCCGAAATAATATAAAGTTAGAAAATCAGATTTTTGTCACAAGAAATGATCAATTCAGGCCACACAAAAGTGTAAACGTGAGGTTACTTGTTAAATTAAGCTCATATCGAGGCTTTTCCTTAAATATTGCCCTAGAAAAACAAAAGACCAGGCATATCATAGGAAAAAGGTATCTAAGATGACTTTAATGAGAATAAAAAAGTTCTTCTCTAAAGTTAAAAGCTTTTATTTAAAAGAAGATGGTGGAAAATCAACAATCATTTTACCTAGACTAGTTTTTACGAGTATCTTTCTCTTTTTATGTATTTTCTTACCAATATCAATAATCTCATCTAATTCAAAGAATAATGATACAAGTAGCATTAAGAAAAGCTCATCGAGGCTAAATCAACAAGGTCAATCGACATATTTTTACAATGAGCCTTCTGATCAAAACGATTTTGGTGGCATTAGCAATACACCAGACAAACAAGGCACTCAGGAAGTAACAAAAGCACAAGCATTAAGAAGGCCAAAAATTAACTACAAGGCAAGACAAGTATTATCACTAAACAATCAAAAAGGAGGAAACAGATTGCCCATTGGAATCAATGTAATTGGTAAGCTATTAACATCAATAGATTCACGGACAAAAAATCAAATTGTTAAAGTAATCATCCCATATGGAGGAAAACACAAGGGATCAGGAAACTCTCTCCCCGCAAATACAATCCTATTTGGAGGTATAAATTACACAGGGAAGGGAGAAAAAGTTGAAATTAACTTTCATAAAGGTTTACTTCCTAATGGAGAGGAATTTCAGATTCAGGCCCATGCCCTTGATTCAAAAGACTATTCAGTTGGAATAAGTGGAGACGTTCATGGAAGCTCAATCGGAAGGAATGCAGCAGTTCTGGGGTTAACCATGGTTGGTAGCATGACAGAAACTCTAGTTAAAAAGGAAGCTCTCGGGCAAGGATTTAAAGTAACCCCAAAAGCTTCACTAAAAAATGGCTTCTACAATGGAATTTCCGACATCGCTAATATGGAAGCCAATAGAAAGGCAAAGTCGATCAATAATGAACAAAACTATGTATTAGTTGAAGCAGGACACGACTTAATTATCTCAATAACAAACAACATAAGGAGTAAACAATAAACACAAAGAACAATCAAATGACCGGGATAGAAAGAATTATAATAGACATTTTTATTGCTTTAGGCAGTTTTTTGAAAATTCCATATCAAGGTCTAAGGGTAATAAAGTTTATAAGTATCGATACTATTATGTGGCTCTTGATAATACTTCTTGCAAGTTTTACGGCTCCACTATGGAGTTTTTTTCAACTCACGAGTTCATACTGGTTAGATTTTTTCATTTATTTTTCTACAACAATCTTACTAACTCTTTCTTCTTTTGGGCTCATTCCTGCGCTAAAACTTAGCAAGATGCAGAAATGTATCAACTATGCAGGACTAAAAAACACCCAAGGTGTAGAGCCTAAAATCTGGAAGATTATAAAGATGGATGATTTTAGAACAAAGTTATTAATTAATTCTACAGGGATTGGTCCTGACAGATTTGAAAGTAAAAAGAACGACCTTGAAAGTTCTTTTAAACAAAAAATTGAAGACATTACGTTTTCAAAAGATAGAAATTTTGTTGAAATTTTTCTTTGTTCAAGAGAACTTCCTAAAATGGTTCCATACTCTGAAGTTGTGGAAAAAACCAAAAAAGAGAACTCTTTTTTACTTGGAGAATCTCTTACCGGAGGACTTTTAACTCAAGATATTACATCTCTTCCCCATTTACTAATCGGAGGAACAACAGGTGGTGGTAAATCTGTATTTTTTAAAAATACAATACTTAACCTACTTAAGACAACTCCTCACCTACAAATGTATTTAATAGATCTCAAAAAAGGTGTTGAAGTTAGAGAATTCGCAGATCTACCAAATGTTACTGTTGCCAAAGATGAATATGAAGCTGTTAAAGTCTTAGAGGCCATAAAGAAGGAAATGGAAGAACGATATGAATACCTCGAGAAACATGCAGGAAGCAAGTTCATCATCCCAAAGAAAGATGAAAAAGATTTAATTGTACTAGGAATCGACGAGGCAAGTGTACTTTATGGAAAGACAAGTAGCAACAAAGAGCGTAAAGAGTTGATGACTAAAGCAAGAGAATTGACAGATGATCTTGCAAAACTCGCCAGAGCAGCTGGAATTCATCTCATTATTGCAACACAAAAGCCGATCAAAGATTCAATTGACACTAAGACTCTTGAAAACCTTCCTGGCCGAATGTCTTTTAAAATGTCCACTCATGCTGGCTCAAACTCCATGCTTGGAAATGCAAAAGCGTATTCCCTACCTGATATAAAAGGTCGTGCAATTTGGAAAGGAGGTAATAAGTTTATTGAACTACAGACAGTTTATATTTCAGATGAAGAAATAAAAAGTGAAATTGAAATCCTTAAGGAAGCATTCAAAAATGAAAAACGAAAAACGTTACAGCCTATCTTACCAATACCTAGTGATCAAGTTGAAGATGACAAAGCTCTAAAGGGTGTAACCTCTTAAGGCAATGAAAGAAAGAAAAAATAGTAGGAACAATGTTCTATTAACAGAACGAGATAGATGCATATTACATTTTTTATTTGAACAAAAAGTCGCTTTGCAAAAAACTATCTCCATGAAGTTTTTTCCTAATGTAAGTAAACCAACCTATATTAATCGTTTACAGAAGCTCGTGAGGAATAATTATATTGTTAAAAGCGCAATCTGTAAGAATGGAAACTTACAAGTGATCTATTCTTTATCAAATAAAGGTTTTCTTCTAATTAGACAAAGACTAAATTTAAATGGGGAGTTTTTAAGAGTAAAAAGTGACGCCATAATACATGATTGTCAACTTTCAGAGATTAGATTAGTTCTTGAGAATTTTAAAATGGTTGACAATTACTACCCCGAGAACTTCATTCAATGCTGTCTTCTAGGTGAAAATACAAAAAAACTTTTGCCGTATCGAAAACTAAATTCTGACGCTGCCTTAAAAATAACTGGTAAATCTGGAAGTTTATTTGTCGCTCTTGAATATGAGAGAAGTTTAAAAAATAGAAATACTTATGCGCAAAAATTTTTAGATTATTACCTTAATAG
>CAYFHZ010000168.1:0-6425 GCA_964342535.1 uncultured Bacteriovoracaceae bacterium
GGAACAAACGCTATAGCATTGAATTTGAAATTTTTGTTCGCTAAGGTTTTTTTATAGAGTTTTACTGTCTTATTTTCAGGCTTGGCTTTTGACATCCGAACTTCTTTTTTGATTGACGTTATCAGGAAAAAACAATACTTTATCTACCACGTTTTTAAAAGTGCCCTGATAGCTCAGTTGGTAGAGCAAAGGACTGAAAATCCTTGTGTCGGTGGTTCGAGTCCGCCTCGGGGCACCACTTAAAATCTTTAAAAAAGCCTGTTATATCAATGATTTACAGGCTTTTTTTATGCCCAAAACTCAGAAAAAATTCGATACTGTTGGTAGCATTTTTTAGAAATGTCGGTAGCACGCTACCGACGGTATCGATTGAACAAAAGCAAGGCCTTTGCCAAACTTAAAGACATTTTCCAAAACTTACGCGATGAAAATCGCGACTCCGCCAAGTGCGGGCAGAGGTGCGTCCAGTTTTCTGCCTAAGGATATCTTTATGTTTAAAAAGAAAAGAGCGTGTGGCCTTTATAGGCGATCTAGAAAGAAAAAACAGCGGAGAGTTCTTTGCGTATCTGGCTTATATGAGGCCATCTCCAATCTGTATTGGAGCAAAAAAGATTTAATCGAAACAAATGCCCAAAAACAAAAAAGCCCAAACCGATTGGTTTGGGCGAGTGAGTTATTTTACAATTTATTTAGTTTATCGGAGTCCAGGTTTCATCATCAAAACTTCTCTTGTCCTTCTTATATCCTTCTGTGATTTTTTCTTGTGAATGTCCTACAGCAAATTGAACATCTTTTATGGGATGATCATCTGTGGCATCAGTGATGTAAGTACAACGAAAATCATGAAACGTGTAGTGTTGTGATATCATTTTCTTTTCAAAAAGCTTCTTTGTGTACTCAGAAAATTTTCTAGATAATGTGCTTGCACACATTGGATGGATACCTTGTATCAGCTCATAGATTTCTTTTGGTTTTGAATACCAATGAGGAACTTTTAAGCATTTAATTCTTCCTTTTAGAGGTGCAAATGTAGGCCCTAGTTTTGGGTTATATGTATCAAGTTGGCTTTCGATATAAAGATATCCTTTTTTGACATGTGGAAGCTTATTAATAAGTCCAAGAGTTTCGGCTTCTCTTAGTCCATACTTTTGAGATATTCTTGAGGGGGAGTCGATATCAGAAGGTAGATTTTCTAAAATAACAATGAGATCAGCTTTTTCAATATATTTTGATCCTTTAACAAGTCCAAGCATTTCTCTTTTGGCTTGAAGATTTTTATAGTCAGACTTTTTTAGAGGTCTAAAAGTAAGCTCAGCTACTTCAGCAGGAAGTTGTTGATGTAAAAACTTCATAAAAGAGTTAGCAGCACTTATTGTTCTTTTAATGGTGTTAACTGATCTTAGTTCTCCCTTTTTTAAGATACGATGTTTATCTTTAATGAGTTTTAAACTATTTGGATTTAGAAGAGCTTCTTTCCAGTGCATCTGATATTTAGTATGCCACTCAAGTGGATCTGGTGAGAACTGAGTGAAGAAATCTAAAAAGTATCTTCTAAAGTATCCATAGTATGTATTAGCTCTCGCTTTATTTCCAAGATCTACTTCAAGAACCTTTGCAAACTCATGAAGAAGTTTAGAGTTGATATAGGCATGTTTGATTTCCCATTTGGCTTTTGCTTTTTCAGCTTGAATATCTCTTCCGTTGAGTCTTATTACAAAATCTTTAACTTCAATTTCATTATTTGATATATGACGATAGTAATCTTTTGATAATCTCTCCCATGTTCTTTTGCCATCAGGCTTTTTAATTTGGCGTCTTATAACAAAAGATTCTTTATCTCTTGCTTTTTCCATCTGAAAACTCCAAGGACTAACAAGGTGGTCTTTTGGATATTTCTTTTGAACAATTCGCATTAAAATAACTCCTTTAATGAATAGTGATAACTTAGCTTGGAAACAAGTTCATTGGAACTCGAATTACTGATATTTAGAGGATAAAGACTGATATCTAGGACGAAAACTCCCTATAATCTCTTTGATTTGAGAGTGGAACCTTTGAGATCAGTATTCCTAAAAACTCATCCTTTGATACTTCTGGATTTTCAAGTTTATAGAGCTGATAAGTACGTTCTAGTTTATCTTCATTTGTTAGAGACTTTTCTTGAATCTCAAGTAAAACTTCAGAACGAGCAAACTCTAAAAGTTTTATAATGAGATCATCGATGACAATCTTTGCTCCATATTCTTTCTTGTTTAATGTTTTTATATGATCTTTAATAATTTTAGCGGTGGATTTTTTTACTCTGATCGCTTCAAAACCACTACGCTGTTGTTTTCTTTTTCTAACAACTTTAGGTGTCTCTTTGATTTGAACTTCTTCGCTAGACATATAAGTTTTCCTCTTTTAAATTATTTATTCTTTTTTCTGCGATTGAGTGATACTCAGAAGACTTCTCAATTCCGATAAATGGAACACCTAACTCTTTGCAAGCAAGTCCAGTGGTTCCACTTCCCATAAAGGGATCAAGACATGTTTCACCAGAAGGTGTTACTAGAGAGACGAGAGCCTTCATAAGCTCAATTGGTTTAACTGTTGGATGAGTATTAAAACTTCCTTTTTCTTTTTTGTTTGGCTTTGGACAGTAAATGAATGGAATCTTTTGAAAATATTCAGAGCTTCCTTTTTTATACTCATCAAAAATGGTTTTTGTTGACTCACTATCATCAATAAAAGTATTCGTCGGATAGCGAGATCTACTACCATTATTAAAATAATTATCTCTTATGTTAAGAGCTCCTACTTCCCACTCTTTGATATTTTCTGGCATTGAACCCTTGTATGGCTTTTGTCCCATATAAATAGGTTCCAGTGTTGGTTTTAGAGCTTGGAGTCCATAGCGATATCCAAACCATTTTCTACCTTGTTCAGTTTCAGGTTCAAATTCAGAAGACTTCTTTTTAAAAGAGCTTAGAAACTCACCGCTAGTATTTGAATCTGATCTCCTCTCACTTCTTTGTTTTTCAAGATCCATGATATTTTGATCAAATGTGTTATCAAGATCTAATTCTTTTTTTAGAATCTTCCAGATACTCAGTGTTGGATACTGTGGTTGTTTTGCACTGATATAGTGCTGGATCATACCTTTTGTATTACAAAGCTCATTTAATCTCTTTATAGATAGCTTCTTTTTCTTTATTGCAGATCTCAAGTATGATCTAAAATGATCATCTGGCTTTTCAATTGAGTTCTTTTCTATTTGAAGAGATAAGTTTGTTCCTTTTGGAAGACCTGAACTATAGATCCAAGTTAGCATTTGATGAGTAGTAAATCCCACATCTTCAATTTGAGTTGCAAGTCTGTGATAAGTTCTAGCACTACTAAATGCTAAAATGTATCCACCTGGTTTTAAGATACGAAGACACTCTTTCCAGATATCAGTTAAGGGAAGTTCTTTATCCCATTCATTTTTTTGAAAACTGATTCCATATGGTGGATCACAGACTATGGATGCAATTGAGTTTGACTTAATCGTTTTTAAATACTCCGAACTGTCATTATTTATGAGCATGAAGTTATTTTTTGTCTTTGGAATTTCCTCAAGAAACTTTAAGCAAACTCCTTTTGCTTTTAGGTGAGATAAAATTGTGCTCTTATGAATTAAATTATTACAGTTGGTCATAGGAAATTGTCCTTTTTAAATTAAAAGTTTGCGCAGAGGCTTTGAGAAATGGTGAAGAGGGTGAGAAGAAGTGGTGCTTAAGAGAAATAAAAGTGATCAGAATTATAGATAAGTGTGATCACGCAGTATTTTGTTGATATGGGCAATAGGGGTATTAGTCAGAAATTTAACTAAGTGATAGAGGTGGGGTAAGTATTTGGATATGTTGACTTATTTGGCATTTTTAGAAAAAGGTAAGTCCAATTAAGCTTTGCCGCACATTGGGCTTATATTGGACTTATTTTTGGCCTTTGAGAGTAGACTTAATCATTTAGATCAATCGTCATTCCATCAAGATTTTCAAATACTAAGTTGTTGTCAAGAAGAGAGTCTAAAGTTGTATAGTAAATCTTTTTAGTATTATTTCCAGCAATATTGCTCTCAGACTTTTTGAGATCTTTCATAATAGATTTTGACTTACAAATATATAGTATGGCCACAATATCATCTTCAAAATAAAAATTAGAAAATAATTCGTCATATCTTTTCTGAGATTTTACTGATGCTTCATATTCAAGACCAAACCAAAAATTATCATCGGAAACATTCACATTAATTGCTGCATCTGCATTGAGTTTTTTGAATGGAGTTAAATTTTTATAGTTTCCATCAATCCAAGACTGGATCATATTTTCGGTATAGTAGTTTCTAACTTTTTTTGACTTGGAAATTATTGATTTAATATCAACTAGATCTAAATCATGGGGAACAGCGTTACTACCTAGCACAATTTGTGGTTCTGCTCCTCTAGAAAGATATTTACGATAAGTTTCTTTGGTTACTCTATATATATTTGTGCCGTCATGATCTTCATTATACTGACCTGTTAGATATCCAAGCTTTTTTAACTTCCAGAGCCTCCAGATATAGCTACTCTTTGAGTTGTACTTTGGAAGATCACGAGAAATCTGCTCTAAGGTTGATATTTTATTAGCATAAAGATAGTTAAATAAATCTTTATCCCAGGCTTGTATTTTTATTCTGTCTTTCATTTAGCGTCCTTTTTTAATTTATCTTTCTTGTCTTCTTTCATTTTTTTAGAAAAGTAGGATAGTTTTTCACCTTCTGGCATTTGAGTAATATCTAGAAGTGGCCCATAAAATGATCTTTTACCATCTTTAAAATCCTGAACCATCCTCTCACATCTTTCAATGAGAACTTCTGTTGCTAGATATGGAATTTGAACTTCAGTTTCTTCAATTCCGACATTCCAAATACCTCGACCTTGAATAGCATCAAGCTCTGTTGCTCGTTTGTTTCCTAAAATATTTGTACTGCTGGCAACTGAGTTTGACCTAAGCGCCATCCTTCCTGAGATATTTTCATTAACTGAAGTGGGTAGGACTGCTTTTTCAACTTTTTGTGTTGCAAGCATGATACTAATTCCAGCAGCTCTTCCTTTTCTAGAGAGGGCATCAATTAGTCTTCTTGCTTCCATAAATTCTTTATAATGAGGATGATCTTTTGTGGGTTTTGCAAAAAGATCACTAAACTCATCAACTGCTAGAATAATTCGATCAAGTTTGTCTCTTTTGGGGACAATATGTTCATACTTTTTCTTCTTAAGAAATTGAAACCTGTTTTCCATTTCAGTGACAAGATGGCGAAGAACAAGGACTGACTCAGAGATTGTATCAACTACTTTTACATTAGGTTGTTCTCCAAAATGAGTAAATTCTAAACCACCCTTTAGATCAATTAGATACATATGAAGAGGACTTGTTGAATTTTGCCCAAGACTTGAATTCTCAAGAAGACTTAAGATGGAGCTTTTAAAAAAGTTCGATTTCCCAACTCCAGTGGAACCCGCCATCATAACGTGAGGCAGTACTGATATATCTTGTTTAATAAAGCCTTTTTCTGTTTTAGATTGACCAATGTAGAAGGAGTAGGGCTTATTTTTTGATATTTTTTCAGCTTCATCATAGGTAATGACTTCTGGAATTCGATTTTTAGTGGTGATGATTTCAAAAAGAGAAGGTGTACTTAGTCTTTTAACCTTTATCACCTCAGTATCAAGATAACTCTCAATTCCAGAGACTTGATTTTTAACATCTTCAATCTTTATACCCCTTCCTCGAAACTTAAGTTTAATGATACCGTTTCCAAGATCAGTCTTTCCAAGAAAGGTAGGTGTTTTTCTTGATTTCATGGTAATGATTCCAAGATTTTCAAACATCTTTCGATATGTATCCCCGATAGTCTGAGAAACAACACCATAAGATATAAATATAAGACTAATAAAGATAAAGAAGAAAAAGAGGGTATGTTCAAGCTCACTGAATCTAAAGAACCAATCTCCAAGTCTATTCCAATTGAAAATATCAGAATCTATCTCATGCAGAAGCTCAAGAGCCAGGTTCTTTTTTGAGATATAGCTTGATCCAAACCAAGAAACGATAGCTAAAGAAATTGGTAAGTAGAAAAATGCTGTAAATAGTTGTCTTACATAAGCACTGATACCCCAAAAGTATACCAAACAGCTGTAGTGAATTAGTTCATTTAGAAATTGTCCAGCCGGATCAGCTCCTTTTGAGTGATTTGTTTGTGAGTTTGATTTAGGTACACCAAAAATATCTTTTGGAGTGTTGTTTTCGTTGTTAAACATTAAAAAATCCTTTGATTTTGTGGAGGGAAAAATAAGAATTGAGTGGTGTAAAAGTTTTGGACACTTTTTGGCCTCTGTAACATGTTAGGTTAAGTCATT